>JBFYMY010000257.1:0-3812 GCA_041304645.1 Thermoplasmatales archaeon | reverse complement strand
AGGTGCCCTGGTCTGACGAGGAAAGGAGGACAGGCCCCCAAAGGGGCGGGAGCGGACCAAGGGTAACTGGAGGGATTGAGAGACCCGACACCAGCGCGGGTGCAGATGTCGAGGATACCCTGGACAAGGTCGTTACGGAACTGGGGGATAGGACCCCGGAGATCACAAGGAAGGCAAAGATCCTGCTCAGGGAGACGGGAAGAAGGATTAAGGAGATTGACGACAAGAGCGAGACCTATTCCGAGAGGGTCTTCAGGTCCAGGTCACTGGATACGCTGATGGAGGGCATACTCCGTTTCAGGGGGCCGATATTCGTCATAACCATCGTAATATGCCTTCTTATAGGATATATGGGAATAATCGGTCCCGAATTCCTACCAAATTATCTGGCCGGTGAGGACGTCAAACCCAACCTGCAGCAGAAGATCAGAGGGGACTTTGAGGTGTATCTCCCATATGGTTCGGATGCCGAGAAGGTCCTAACCGAGATGAAGGTCGATTGGTCAACGGACCTTGCGACCATCTTTGTTGAATCCCCAAATAAGTTCGATCCTACGGATGAGACCAACATCACCGACTATTCTTTACTGAAGGAGATATCTGACATTGAAGAGACCTTGAACTTTAACAAGACGGATAAAGGGTCCGTTGATGGGATAATCTTCTGTTTCTCCATCTCCACCCTGATAAAGACGCTGCACAATGCATCCAATGCCGTATCCGTGGCCTTCCTCAACGAGCTGCCCAGGGACCTTGTTCAATTCTCCCTACCTATCCAGTTCACTGGCAATTATTCCATACCTACCGATCAGGCTCTCATCGACCAGTTCTTCAATGCGATAGGGCCCGAGAAGATCGGGTCGCTCGTCGCCGATATCAACGAGGACGGCATATACGATTCCGCCCTGATCCTTATGGGGCTCTCCAAGAAGGTGGACCAGGACAAGCTCATCACCAATATTGAGGAAAAGATCGCACCCTACTTCGTAGACCCGGGTGTGAGACCTGGAAGCAAGGATACCACGAAGCAATGGGAAAGGAGGTACGACCGTGGGGAGGTCCACTGCAGGATGACCCTGACAGGCCCAACACCCCTTGCAAGGATGATATCCCAGAGGACCATGAGGGAGATGGTAACGGTCTTCCCTTGGGCCCTCTTGATGGTGGGTGCCTCTCTCCTCATCTTCCACAGGACACTTAAGATATGGCTCATAACACTGTTTCCCATCCTCTTATCTTTGATAGTGGCCTTCGGTATGATGGGGCTCTTCCTGCCCATCCTGACACCCCAAGTCGTACTTGTCGCTCCGATACTGATCGCGCTGGGAGTAGCCTACGGCCTGTACATTGCCAACAGATATGCCGAAGAGAGCGCCTCGATACCGGACAAGGAGATGAGGATCCGATACGCCCTGAAAACGACGGGTAGGGCGATCTTCCTGAGCGCGGCTACCACCGCTTTCGGCTTCGGTTCCATGCTGACCGTCAACATGCCTACCATGCAGGTGCTCGGTTTCGGCCTCGCTACGGGCATCATGGCATGCTATGTGACGACCATCCTCATCACACCGACGCTTGTGATATGGCTGAACTACAAGAAATCCCCCAAGGCCGACGGGGGCCAAACCGTGTCCCCGGTCTCTAAGAGGATCGGCCAGATCCCCATCAAGCACAGCAGGAAGATAATCTTCGGCGCTCTCGTCCTTGCCATCTTCTCGATAGCTCTCTCACCACCGTCGCCCATTCCGTTGATCGACATAGAGGTCGGTGGACTGTCGGTCGTTACAGCGAACATGGACTATATCATGCTCTCCCCCGCGGATGAACCGGTGGTCCAGAAGATGGCTGAGCAGTCGGATACCTTCGGTTCGGGCCAGATAGGGCTCATGCTGGTGAGGGGATCACCCTCCTTGGACCTCGATAAGGATGGCAGGCACGACACTATCGATGACAGCATGAAGGACAATGCGGTGCTCATCAAATTAGAGCGTTTGATGATGGCCGTGAACGGGAACGGGACCGAAGGGGACGAGGGTATTAGGAACGCTGATGGCGTATCAATAGTGGATATCATGAAAATGGTCCAGATCCCTGATTTTACCGATACACCATACTATCAGGAGCTCTTGACAAGGGCCGCCCAGATCTCAGAAGAAGCTGCCGAGCAGTTCGACGAATGGGTAAAAGGTAACATCACTAAAAAATCATTCTGGGTTGCATGGAACAGCGTTCCTGGTCAAAGCTCCTGGGCACAAGCTATCCTGAATGATGACCTTAAGGTCTTTCTTGTCAACATCTTCGACAATTCCCTTGGTATAGAGATCAGGGGAATGTTAGTGAATGATGATTACTCGAAGACGATAGTTTACATGAACATGCCCAATATGGACATAATCGAGACCGAGAAGGTCGTTAACAATGTCGATCGGGCAATATCCACTGAAGGGGATTTCATCGTCTCATCCAAAGAAGGAGGTGGTGTCACGGCATCACCCCTATCGGGATTCGGCAAGGTCCTTGTCGCGGTCAATGAGGTCATAGTCGAGAAATCGAACCAATCCACGATAACTGCATGGTTAATGATCTTCCTCATACTGCTCTTGTTCTTCAGGTCATGGAGGGTGGCCCTCATTACCATGATCCCTGTGACGCTCGTCATTTTCTGGCAGTATGTCGCCATCTTCGGTGTCGGTCAGTTCGGTGAGCTGATATGGGGCCCCGAGGACAATATGTTCTCAGGTGACCTGAACCTCTTCACGGCCCTCATCGGTTCGATCATAGCAGGAACAGGGGTCGATTTCTCCATACACATAACCGAGAGGATCCGTCAGAAGAACATGCAGATCGAGGGCGTGGTCTGGGCGGCAGAGACCTCGGGATGGTCATTCATAGAGGCGACGGCCACGATGGTCATGGGCATGACCGCGGTCTTCCTGATAAATATCCCCTCCATAAGGGAGTTCATCTTGCTCATAATGATACTCCTGGCTTTCTCCGCATACTCCGCCATCTTCATCCTAACCTCCGTTTACCGCCTCTATCTTCCACGATACAACCGTTTGCAGACCCTTAAAAAGGTGAAATGAAGACCTACCCATTATCACTTTAATTTTATCTAATAGGATAATTTTGGACCTCATAATTAAAATAGGAACAGGTTCATAATGCGCTGAAAACGCCTTTTAAACTCCCTACCTGGGGGTATCAAGAGCCATAAAGGAGGGCCGAGATGAGAAAAGACATTTCTCGAAAAGGAATGAAAGTGACGCCAACATGGGCACTGACATTCATTTCCATGCTGTTGCTTGTGGTAATACTACCCGTGATGACCGGGTCGAGCGCCGGGTATGGGGAGGAAGCGAAACAAGATGGAACGCCCCCCATACCAGAGGTCCAATCAACTCCAACACCAGGGGTAAAGACGGTCTATAAGAACCAGATAGTGAACATAAATAATCTCAGGGTCAGGTCCGTCGATACTTACGAGTTCATCAACTGCACCCTGAACTTCCAGAACGCTGGTTCGCAAATGGTAGTGGAGAACGGAGGCATTGTGAACATCACCGGGTCCAGGGCGGCCCCGAACTTCAATTCCAATATCACATCGAATTCCAGGCTCGGATATGTGATAAAGGCCCTGAACGGCAGTTCCCTCAACATACAAAGGACCAACATATCAGCACCCACTGCTTCCCTGACCTACCCGGCGATGATGATGCTCCACGAGGGGCGTATCAATGCTTCATGGATATCCGACCTTAGCAATCATGTCCGGATATTACAAAGCGGTGTCGTCCTCAATAATACCATCA
>JBFYMY010000256.1:0-8485 GCA_041304645.1 Thermoplasmatales archaeon | reverse complement strand
GCGGAACGAGGAGATAGTCCGCGAGTTCCTCGGTGGCAACCTGCCTCTAGCGGTCGAAAGGGGTTTCAGGACATACTGGTGCACGTTCTTCCAGAGGGAGCTGTCATCCTCTGCGGCCAGGGGGGAGAAGCTTGCCCGGGCCATGACCTCGGGAACGGTCCCGCAGGGAGGGGACGGCGACCTGCTGCGTTCGTTCATCCTGAGGATGGAACGTCACAGAGGGGCCATGAACGATGAGGAGCTGGTACGTTCCGTCACTGCTCTGATGAACACCATGCAGGACTTCGGCTGCAGGGAGGCATGAGGGGGCCCATCGATAATGGAACATGGCAGCGGGGTCCATCCCTATCCCGTAATGAGGAGTGACGGTGTCGTCATACCCGACTGTTCCAAGGGCGTCCATGTACCGTTCTCCCTGACGCCTGCAGAGAGACGGGAACTCGTCAGGGGCCTTGCCCAGAAGGGTATCTCGAGCATCGACGAGTTCCTCTCCGGGGAACGGAAGGGGGGCTACATCGCCGAGCGCATGGAGGCCCTCAGGTCCAGGATAAGGAAGGGCATGGAGGAGCAGTTGAGGGCCAGGAACGAGGCCCTCATCACAGAGATGGGCAAGCTCAGGGGAACGGCAGACCGGCCAGGGGGCGGGTCCTATGACGGGGAGCTCCTTTATGAAGCGGGGGCAAGGAGGGTCCTGTCGGACGAGCTCAGGGGAGAGCTCCTTGCATCGGAGCTCGTCCTGCATATAGAGGGGCGTGCCGAACAGAGGGACCTTGTCGTGAGGCCATCATTGTTGAGAAGGTCATGGGAGCTCTTAAAACGGCTCTTTCACAGCTTCGTATCGGTCCTTGGCAGGTTCCTCCGATGGTTGAGGTCGCTCTTCCGGACGCGCCGGGAGGAAGAGGAGCGGTCCGCCCTACGACTGAAGCGCAGGAAAGGAGCGGTCGTCCTCCCATTCCCGGGCCTGATGAGCGAACTAGGTTCATGGGAGCGCGAGCTCGAGGAGAACCTCGAGAACGACAGGCATCTCCAGAAGGCAGTGGACACTCGCTTGTCGGAGAGCTACGGGTATTCCTCAGGGGTCATAGGACTTAGGCGCTCTTTCGACCCTGAATGGTACAGGGAGAAGGCCGTGGAGGTCCTCAGGACCGAGGTGGGCTCCATAGCCGAGAGGAAGGAAAAGGAGCTGAACGAGAGGCGGAAGGGGGCCATGGACCGGGCGAAGGACGATCAGGAAGAGGCAAGGAAGGCAAGGGAAAAGGCCCTTGCCATGGAGCGGGAGCTGCAGAGCGAGAAGGACGGCATCGTCCTCCGTTCCGACAGTATGGCCCGTGAGGATATGAGGCGCGAGGTCGAGAGGGCCCTCACCTCGATGGGGTACATCCAGAGGAAGCAACCGACAACCGATATGGCCGGGGCCATCGTTGAGTATGAGGTCACGGAAGCCCTGGTGGAGAGGTTCTCTGAGCTGGTGTTCTCCGACCTGATGGAAACTGGCCTCAAGCATCGGGAGAGGCCCGGTAGCCATACGTCCGATGTGGGCGTCTATGACAGGACAAGGCTTCGCACCGTCCATGAGGAGGCAAGGCTCGATATCCTCCAGACCCTGGTGAATGCAAGGACCAACCATCCGGACGACCCGGAGCTTGAAAGGTCGGACATGGTCGTTTACCGGGAGGTCCCCGTATCCGAGCTCCATGCGGTGATATTGTTGGACGTCAGCGGGTCCATGGAGGAGAACATGAGGCTGGAGGCCGCAAAGAGGGCCGTGCTCGCCCTCTACAGCGCCGTCAGGAAGGAGAACCCTCGGAACCGGGTGGACATCATCACGGTCTCGACAAGGGCTTCGCCCTCCACCTTGAGGGAGGTCCTTGCCTCGGAGCCGCGAGGGTTCACCAACCACGCGGAGGCAGTGTCCATGGCATCAAGGCTCTTCGAGGGGACACGTTCGGACAGGATGATGCTCTTCCTCATCACCGATGGCCTGCCCGAGGCCTACACGGAAAGCGACGGAACACCCGTTGCCGGGGACCTCAAGAAAGCGATGGAGAGGACGCTCCAGGAAGTATCCAGGCTCAAGAGGTTCTCGAACCTCTCCTTCAAGATATTCATGCTCGAACCCAGGGATGAGACCTACCTGGGCGCGGCCCGAAGGATAGCAGGTGAGGGTGGTGGTTCCCTCCTCACGGCAAACCCGCAGGACCTTGCCCTGAAGCTCGTTCTCGAATATGAGAGGGGAACGCGCCCCCTTACAGGAGTATGAGCCCGTCCGCAGGGACATCACATCATGAGCGGACGATTATCGTCAGAAAGATGAAGAGCCCGAGCCCTACCCCGAAGGCGAAGCCCAGAAGTGCCATGACAGGCAGCAGGAGCGGAGCGGCGACCCAGTGGACGATCCCGAAGAGGGAATCGTCAGGATATTCTGCCCTTAGCACAAGCTTGAAGACGACCCACATCCCCCATGGAAGCATGCCCGACACGAGCATAGGAACGGCCAGGAACCTGGACCTCTTTGCCGCGAACCTGAACGTGAAAAGGCTGACCAGTATCGCCATGGTCGCATATGACATGATGAAAGTGAACAGAAGTAACGTGAAAGGGTCGTTGTGATAATCATGCTCCGAGGTCCCATCGTCCTTTGCCAGGACACCCGGTAGGAAAGAAGATAACATGGCAGTTACAGCAATAAGTAGGATGAAGGACCGTACCTGCGTTCCATGCCCCTTGCGGCCTCTCATCAAGGTAATTGACCTCCTTAGGGACCGACGTCCACGGTCGAAAGGGAACAGAGATGCCTCAGGTGAACTTGATCCCCGTGAGGGTCTTCGTATCTATGACCCCCGGTATGGACCTAACCTTTTCAACGACTATCTGTCCCAGGGTGTTGAAGTCCCTCGCCTCTATCTTCGCTATGAGGTCATACTCCCCGAAGAGAGGGTGCAGCTCGACGATCTCCGGTACGTTCATCAGTGCCTTGAAGACATCGTGCTCTTTCGCGGGTGCCGTGCTGATGAGTATGAAACCGATTACCATCCTAAGTCACCAGTTCGCTCATGCCTATGAACGTCTAAATACTTTTCGTCGGAACAGTGCTTACCGGATATGTCCTTAGATTATCGTCACTGGCCTACTCATCGGGTTCAATATCGGGTTTTTTCATGGATTTATGAATAATTTAATTAGGTACGCAAGCATTACCCCAGGATGGCTTGTTGAAGCGGGCAAGGTCCGGTGAATCGATTTGACCAAGAAGATAAAGATAGGGATCACGGGCCTTCCTGGTGCGGGCAAGACACACGCTCTGAGGAGGGTTGTGGACATGCTCGAGAAGGAGGGCATAAAGGTCGGTGGGATGATCACCGAGGCCATAGAGGAGAAAGGTCAGAAGGTAGGATTCATGGTCCAGGACCTCCTCACAAAGAAGCAGGCCGTGCTCGCTCACATAAACATGACCTCCGAGGTCCGTTTCATGGAGTACGGGATAGATATCAACGTCCTCGACAGCATAGGCGTTGAGGCCATACGCAACTCCGTTACGATGGCCGATGTCATCGTCATAGACGAGGTCGGCAAACTGGAGGTGGAGTCGGACGAGTTCGTCAAGGCCGTCAAAGAGGCTCTGGACGCCGACAAACCACTCATCCTCACGCTTCATAAGAAATCAAGGAACCCCCTCCTTCAGGACATAAGGAGGAGGGACGATGTCAGGATACTCGAGGTGACGCCCATAAACAAGAACATCCTTCCTTACAAGATAGTCCCGCTCATCAAAGAGGAGATAGGCCCAAGGCCCAATCCGGACATCTACGGGTGACCCGTATACCCAGTGGCCCGCGGCACCCCATATAAGTTTTTATATTGCGGCCCGGATAGGGTCCGGAACCAACGTTTCGGCCCGGACCACATCGTAGATAGGTCAAGTTCCAACTACTGTACAGTAATGGTTTTATACGATGACCCGGGTAATATACACAGTGGTGGCCTAAGGTTGCATTCAAAAGGCGATTAAGACCCTACAAGGAGGCATGACAGATGGAAACGAAAGATGGACGTGCGAACGGCTGGGTGCTTGCGGTCGGTATGTTGTTCCTTTTGACCGCCGTTAGCATCGGTGGCTATGTGCTCTTCAAGTATGCTGACGAAGTTGACGTGGAAAAGCTCGTCTTCGACAAGTGGCTGAACGAGAAGAGGGATGTCTTCTCCAAGATAGGCATGGATGCCCCGGTCGATATCCTGGGCAACCCGCAGAGGAACGATTACATAACAAGGTCGGGGGGCGGCCAGCTGAAATGGCAGCAGACCCTTATGGAAGATGAATACCTTTCCTCCCCTGCACTGGTCGACATGGACAATAACAAGAACTTAGAAATTGTGATAGCGTCCGCGGGGGATGCCGTCTACGCGCTCAGGTCCGATGGCGGCTTTTACTGGGACATCCCCTATGCCGATGATACTATAGACTACCTTGGCCAGACGGCAGGGACGTCCGGTCTCGACTTCGAGCCCCCGCACATATTCTCATCGGTCATATCGGCCGATGTGAACCTCGGGGACACACCCGAGACCATAATCGGGGTGAAGAACGGAGCTCTCTGCATTGGGTCCCAAGGGGAGAAGCAGTGGAGGAAGGGGCTCACCACCGGTTATTACTTCTCCACTCCCTGCATAACAGACCTTGAAGGGACATGGTCGGGTCAGAAGGAGGACCTTGAGATCATACTTGCGTCAGATGACGAGAGCCGGAGGGGCTGGCTCGAGGCCTTCGAGGTCGACGGCGGCGCCATCTTCAGGGAAGAGGCACCCACCGGAGGCGAGGGCGGTCTGATAGGCTGCTCCGTCGTTGCACATGACCTTGATGGTGATTTCTGGGACGGCCCAACGCTCATAAACCCCGACCCCTCCAAGGAGAGGGACACCGAGCTCATCATAGGCAACCACGACAGGGGTCTCAGGGTATGGGTGAGGCAGGGCGAGAATGCCGAGGGCAAGCCCAACTACGACGAGCAGACCGGGTCCATGACAGGTGGTCACCAGACCTATGCCACCTCAGCTGTCGCAAATGTGACAGGCGACCCCGCCTGCGAGATCTTCGTGGGATGCTCCGAGGGATATCCGACGACCTGGACCGGTTGGGGTGGAAAGCTGTATGTATATACCCCCAGCGGAAAGAAGCTTTGGGAATTCTCGACAGGCAACTCCAGGGCATCCATCTTCAGCTCCCCGGCCATAGCCGACCTCCAGATGGCCAAGGACGACCCCGAGGAGAAGCACCTTGATTACGAAGTGATCTTCGGGTGCGACAGCGGCACCATGTATGTCCTCAACTCCGAATACCACAACACGCTATGGCAGTTCGATACCGGCGGAAGGTGCATGTCCTCCCCGGCAATATGCAATATAGACAATGATGACGAGCTAGAGATCGTAATAGGGTCCGATTCCGGAAAGGTCTTCTGCTTCGATGGCGATCCCACAGATGGTGTGGACGAGGGTGTCGCCTATCCGGGGGACGGAGCGGGACAGGACGTCCTCTGGGTCTATGATACAAAGAACCCCATAGGGATATCCTCACCTGCGATAGCCGATATCGACCTTGACGGGCAGCTCGAGATCGTCATAGGTGACCAGGAAGGCCACGTATACTGCATCTCCGCAGGCGGCAGGGCAGTGAAGGGACAGTCAGACTGGCCCGAGTTCCACTACGACCTCAACAGGACCGGTTTCTACAACCCCCAGGTATCCTACGGCGTGGACCTCTACGCCAAGAAGGACCTGGCCGGGAAATCGGAGACCATGGTCAAGAGGATCAAGCCAGGCTCGTTCGTGACCTACAACATAACGGTCGAGAACACGGGTAAGGGCATATCCGAGGTCAACAAGGACGTCATCTACGTCGGCATCCAGGGCAGCTCGGTCCCCTTTGACTGGAGGGCATGGCTCGATACGCCTCCCGACAGGGGCAACGACAATCCGGGGTACGTAAGGCTCGCATCCCAGGAGAAGGCCGACCTGGTCCTCTGGGTCTATGCCCCGTGGGAGGGTGACATAGGCGAGATGGCAAGGATAAACGTTACATGCAACTCCTCGTCGGACCAGTGGGCATCTGACACCCTGACGACCCTATCCGTCCTCGACCTGTTCGTGGACTTCGACCTCTACTTCAACAAGCTGCCGTCCACGGACCAGCTTGACCCGCTCATCAACCAGAAATGGGAGAAGATCAACCCCGGCGGGGACCGCGAGTTCCAGCTAACAATCTCGAACAAGGGCAACCTGAACGATTCGTACGAGCTGGTCCTGAGCCCGCCGCCCAGGGAGGCCGGATGGAACTGGTACTTCATAGATACCAAGAACCAGTTCAAGAGCGTCAATCTGACCGCGGGTGCCCTCAGGGACGTATTCGGAGGGATATCATCAGAGACCTACACCATCAGAGTGGAGGTCCCTGCAGGGGCCGCAAAGGACCAGAGGATCCCGATACAGCTCGTAGGCACTTCCGTCCTGAGCAAGATATCGATCATAGAGGAGCTCAAGAAGAAGGACGATCTGATCATAATCGTGGGCGAACAGAACGAACTCCAGCTCAGGGCCGACCAGACGACCAAGTTCATAAACCCGAACGGGACCGTAGAGTATACCGTCTATCTTTCCAACAACGGGAACAAGGACCTCATAAAGGTGCTCTTGAGCTCGAGCCAGGCTGCCAGCGGTTGGACCGTGAGCTTCCAGCAGGAACCCATAGACGTCTATCAGGGTCAGAGCAAACCGGTCACCGTCAAGATATCCGCACCGGGCTATGCCAGGGCGAACGAGAAGCTGGTCCTGACCATCACCGGTGTGATAGAGGGGTCGCCCAACTACAAGGACGAGGTGATCCTGACCACCATTGTGAACCATGTGTACAATTTCGATGCCGTAGTATTGAACAAGGAGGGCATCAAGATAAATCCGGGAAAGACCCAGTGGTTCGCCATACAGGTCTCGAATCTGGGCAACACCGAGGACATACTGAAGCCCAGTGCGTACCAGATCAAGCTGGACTGGAACCTGACGTTCTACAATGTCGAGGGTTACCAGAAGTACGAGCTGCTCTTGGATTTCGATACGAGCATGACAATAAAGGGTCTGCTCAAGATACCGTTCAATACGAGGACGGGTAGGTATGATGTGGCTCTGAACCTGACCGGGATAGGTTCCTCGAAGATCGTGTTTCTGAAGGTGTTCGTGAACCAGACCTACGATCTGCAGGTAAGGTCGCTCTCAGGTTCGAACAATCTGACATCGCAGATACGACCTGACCAGGAGAGGGCGTTCACCATCACGGTGAGCAATTTCGGTAACGGTCCGGAGAGGGTCGCCCTGAAGCTCGGAGCGAAGTTCGACCCAGTGAAGGACCAGAGGGTGGGGTTGGATGATGGTTGGGGCGGTACGTTCGTTGCAGTTGCGAACACGCCCGATTTCACGACGAACATAAGGACCTTCGATTTCAGGGAGCCAGTGCCCATCTCGAACATGGTTCCGGACGTATATTATACGCCGAACTACACCGCATCCACGGATGTAGTGGAAGAGATAAGGGAGCTAGTGCTCATCCTGGACAAGGGCCAGACTGCGTATGTGCATCTGGTGTTGAAGGCCCCCTATTTCGAGACGAGCTCGGAGATAGTCTCGGTAGATGTCTCCGGGAAGGGTGTTGGCGGACAGAAGGATTTCGAAGTGACCACATTGTACCTCGAGCTCCTCTTCCCGGACATGAAGTTCGTCGATAAAATGGTCCTTTCCGGTGGGAGCGGGTCCAGGAATACGGTCGCCAGGGTGGGGGAGATGGTGACCATCCAGGTGAAGATCCACAACACCGGCGATATCCCTGCCGAGGATATTGACATAAGGCTCTACATAGACGGCGTCGAGAAGAGCACCAGGACCCTGAAGGTCCTTAAGAACGATAGTGATGATATTAAGACCGTCGTCTTCACATGGGTTGCTGAGGCCGGTGAGCACAAGATAAAGGTGGTCATAGACCCGGACAACGATATAATCGAGGTCCAGGGAGGCGAGGAGGATGACAATGTCCTTGCCAAGACCGTCAGGGTCAGGGGTTCGTCGATTGTGAACGACGTCATTGGCGACGATCCGATAGTGAACGTGGTCCTTATCCTCATATTCGCCGTGGTCATCATAGTTGGTATAGCCTTGTTGATGAAGAAAAGGCATATGATATGAGCATAGGACGCGAGATCGGAGATATGATGGGGAGGTCCATGGACCTCCCCTTTTTCCATTTTCAAGCTCAGAGATATTTTCGTCTGAGGTCCACGCCTAGGATCAATAAAGAATAAAGTGGACCGGTAGGGGTCCATCCCGTATGGGTATAGACCACAAATCGGTATTATGGTGGGGATTTTTCAGTTGGAGAAATTGGATACTTTTCAGTTGGCGGTGACATTGAACCATGTCTAAAATATTTAATGTGGTGGTCATTTGG
>JBFYMY010000255.1:0-8796 GCA_041304645.1 Thermoplasmatales archaeon | reverse complement strand
TCGAGCTGTTCCTGGGCCAGGTCGGACGAGTTCGTGAGCATGGTCTGCATCCTTGCGAACTCCCTTGGGTCCTCCTTGACCTCCTTGAAGGATGGCAGGACCTTGAACCCATCAGGGACGGTCCTGGACCTGATGCAGGTCCCTTCTATGCCGGTGAGGTCATTTCCGTCCCTTGACCTATTTGCTATCTCAACGACCTGTTTCTCTCCGTTGCCATAGACAAGGATATCGGCCTTGGAATCGAACAGCACGGACCTTCTTATGTCGTTGTCCCAGTAGTCGTAATGAACGAACCTGCGAAGGGATGCCTCTATCCCTCCTATCACGAGCCTTGCCCCTTTGAAGTTCCTCCTTATGGAATTGCAGTAGGAGATAACTGCCCTGTCAGGCATCTCCTGGGCGGAGGAATGCTTGTCGAACTCCCTTCTTCTTTTCAATGGGGTGTAGTTGTTGAGCATGGAATCTATGGAGCCGGAGGTCACCCCGAAGAATAGCCCTGGAGCCCCTAGCCTTTTGAAGTCCTCGTCCTTGACGGGCCTTTCGATGATGCCTACTGAATACCCCACGGTCTCGAGGACGCGGGCTATAACGCCGACGGGTGAGAGTGGGTGGTCATCCCAGTGCTCGGCAGAGACCAGAACTATGTCAAAGGGACCCCCGCTGCGGGCTATCATCTGCAATACCTTGAAGACCCTAAGCCGTTCACCTGGTTATTTCGGTTATGGTTGCATAAGAGGGCAGGTTCTGGTCCATATTTTGTCACAAGGTATTGACCACACACTATCTGAAGAAATTAAGGTTCATTCTTCCTTCGTAGGTGAAGGGTCCTTATGCACCGAGTTTTTCATGTAAAAGAATAAAGCGAACGCCACGATGGTCAGCGCTATCAAGACCAGGATAAAGACAAGGACATTGGTCGATCCTTCACCGTCATCTTTTTGGGTATCTTCGTTGGTCAGTGTCCTTCTCTCTTTGATGGTGTTGCCTGCCCGGTCCCTGACAAGGATGAAAACTTGGAATTGAATGGAGGCAGAGTCACTAAGATCTATGGTGAGGATATTATCTGAGGTTGAGATCTTTCCGCCCTCATAGTACACCGTAAGGTCGCTGATCCCGCTCAACCCGTCAGCGACCTCAACGGTCAGGACATTCATAGAACCGATCCGGGAGATCGAAATGTTGGTAATTGATGGGGCGCTCCTGTCAACTATCACGGTCCGGAAGATGGAAGTGCTCCGGCCAGCGACGTCTGTCACGGTGACGGATATGCTGCATTTACCCTCTGAAAGGGCCACCTCACATTCGTTTGTAACGTTCGGGACCCGTAGGTCAACCCCATCTACAAGAACGATGGTGCTAACTATCATCGTGTCATCGTGGGCCTGCCAGCCAAAGACCATTATGGAAGCATTGGAGTACTCTGAACACTCCTCCTTCCAGACCAATATCGGTCTCTCGGAATCGACAAGGAATCGGAAGGTTCGTTGCTCCCAGTTACCTGCAAGGTCCATAACGTTGAGCTCGAAGATATGACCGCCAGACCCCAATCCGCGCATATAGGTACCTGAAATCTCCATATCCGACCACTGGCCGTCCAAACCGAACCTGACGGTCCCTATCCCGTTCTCATCTTGCGAATTCCACGTGAGTTCTAGCAGTCTGCTTGTGAGGACCTCTCCATCCCTTAAGCCCTCAATGGTTGTGATGGGAGGTTTGGTATCGATGGTGAATAGAATATGACCCTCGGCCGAATTGCCAGCCATGTCCACAGCCTTGACGATGAGCGTATGGTGCCCATCTGCGACCCCGTCCTTCTTGAACGTTTGTTTTAACCCTTGACCCAGCATAGGACCGCCGTCAAGACCGACCTCGAAATGACCAAATAACCTGTCGTCGAAGGCCGTCCAATTCAGGGATGGCGAGCTGGTGTTGAACTGGATCACCTCCTCGGGTAATATGAGCACAGGTTTCCAAGTATCCCTGGTGACGGTCCGCCTCTCCTGATATGAATTGCCTGAACGGTCGAAGAATTCCACCCGGAGCTCGTACAGGCCGTCCTCAGGCAATATGACCATTGCCTCATTGGTCCCTGTCAGGACCTGTGTTTGGATGAGAGAGTTACCAGATATCCTGATGGAGGACAATTCCATCCAATCCGGGTCCCTCCAGGTCACCCTTACATCGTCCGAGTTTGTCATTGATCCCTCTTGCGGTTCCAGGAGCAGACCCTCGGTCCCCTCGGCTATCTTGAACCCGATCAACACCTCATCCCTGTGAAGCGCCGCATCGACAGCTAGGAAGCTGATAGTATGATACCCAGGGTCCAAGAACACCTTTAAGGTGCCCCTCCCGGTTATCGGAAGTTCCTTCATTCCCCCCTCGTTCAGTTCATAGCTCGCGCTTATCAGTTCCATGTTATCCGATATGCTCCAGTTGATGGTCACCAGTCTCTGGGAGAGAACATAGCCATTTCCCAATCCCTCTATGACCACCTTGGGAGGGGTAGTATCAACATTGAAGGTCACCTCTTTGTCTATGGAAAGGCCTCCGATATCGGTCAAGGTAAGCTGAAGTAAGTACCTTCCATCAGGCAGAAAAATGTCCATGGACCCTGCTCCTGATTCCGGGAAATAGGTCCGGTTCCCGACACTGAGCTTGATCTCCCCTACCTGAAATCCTTCTCTGACAACCCATTCCACATGTACCTTCCCATCTGGTATATAGGCGTCATCGATCGGTTGCAATATTGTGAGGACCGAGGGGTCATAGCTTACGGTGAAACTGACCGAAGACTGGTTCACCATGCCTACCTCGTTCTCCGCTCTCAAAATGATCGTATGTTCCCCTTTTTCGAAGGTCATGTTCATCGAACTGCCTTTGGGGAGCTCCTCCCAATCCCCGTCATCTATTTTCATCTCCCTCCTTACGATATCATATTTCAGGTTGGTGATGTTCCAACGGACCTCAAGGTCCTTGAAAGGATATGTTCCCTCTTTTGGAGAGGATATCTCTATACGTGGTCTGAAAAGCCTTTCGTAAACATCCGTAAGGGGGTAGGCGTCATAGTGGTTGAAGCCCTCATAATCTTTGTCGATTAGCAACGGGTCGTCCACGATCCCATCCTGGTCCGAATCCGGGGTCCTATAGTTCCACCAACAGTTGCCTATGCCTTCATGATAGAATATGTTCGCTATGCCAAGAGGCATCTCATTGATTTCAATCCATACCTGTTTACCATCTCCCGAATTACCGGTCCCTCCATTATGATAGAACGTATTCGCCCAAATATTGACCTTGTAGAAATTACAGTAGTATAGGACCATTGCATAGGTGCAATTTCGGAAATAATTGCCCACTACTTCTACACAATAGAACATTGTTGGGCCCATACTACCCATGTCCTCGGCTTGTAAACCCCAGTGGCAAGATTCGAATGTATTGTTTTGGATCCTGCTCATCTTTCCTGTATACTGAATTTGGTTAAGATAGAGTGAGGAGCTATTACAGGCCTGGGGTAATCTGCCATAGAACAGATTGTTGCTTATGTCGAGGTTGGCCGAATCCTCCATCTCAAGGACCGAGTTCATGAACCTGTTATTATGGACCGGGACGTCCGTCCCTCCTATCACTCTTACCGTTGTATTTTCATAGGTTGAGTTAGTAATTCCCCTGCTGGACCTTAGTTCGACCGAGATAAAGCTTCTTTCAAATAAGCACCCCTCCATTTGGAAATTGTCCGATCGAACCTGGAGGCTGGCATTTGAAAGGGTGATATTGGAGAAGGATACTGAGGAGCGATCCAGTATCAGTAAACGACCGCCTTTGAGGTCCATACGGATGTTTTTCAGGTCCAAGGACCTGCCCACCACGATATCACCATAAGATGGAAGACCGTTCATTATGAGACTTTCAATGTTCTTTCCATTGACCGTAGTTACAGGTCCGGGGGAGCAGTGGTCGGTTCCGACTTGTTCTCTCTCAGATAGACCTTCCTTGAAGATGGTCTTCCCAGCCTCATCTGGGTCCTTTAATATTGGTGTCCAGGTCTTTGATGCGCCTTCGAACGTTATGGACGTTTGAAAAATCATAAGAATCGAAAGGGTAAATAGTAGTATGAAAGGTCTGGACCAACCCATATCATTGAACCGTCCTCATCGATTATTTATTAACTCCGGTAAACTGATGAAATTATGCTAATGATCAATATTAATCGTCATCGTCCTTACTCAAGGATAGCGGTCATCCCTTCCCTTTCGTGAAATAATCCTTTACCGTGCTGTCGGACAGAAGTATGGTGTTTATGATCCCTATCATCAGTATGATGATGCCGTGGACCGTCGTCAGTGCCATAGCCCCAAGCACTATGTCAACGATCCCGATCCAGAAGGGTGAGCTCATCAAACCGTCCCCCTTCATGATACGTGCTGCCATCACTATCTCGAAGATCCCCCATGCCACATAGGCCAGCGGGAAGACCAGACAGCAGAGCATCAGCAGGAAGCCCACTCCAAATGTGAAAATCCCTATAACGACCCCAAGAACGAAGATGACCATGACCGCCCCTATGGACCCAAGTATGTGGATGCAGCCGTTCACCAACATCAGGATGGTGGCGGTGTTGAGGTTTGCAGGTCTCTCCGGCGGAAGTGGTGCCAGCTCGGGGGGCATATCATCCCTCGCCATGCAATATAAGGGCGGCTTATCAAACTATTCCTCTCATACGCCAAATAACGATGATATAGTAGGACACAGATGTCCATATATGAAGAGACTGCCAGTGGTCGCAGGGGCGGTCATCGCCGCACTGTCGGTCCTGATGCCCGTATCATTCATCGCATTCAGGTTCCTGCCCTTCGGCGTCCTTGAGGGTCTGTCCCTGGGGATAGATATCTTCTGCTGCTGCGGAGCGAGCTTCCCGCTGTTCATCGTGGGTGCAGGCCTGGTCACTTTCGGCCTGATATCGACCGATGTCGATAGGAAGGCCCGCTGAGCTTCAGCTGCTTCATGCCGTCTTTTTGATATGATGACTGATTGCAGCCCATCTCTTGAGCTCCTCTCTGTCCTCAAGGACCTCTGCCGGTACCTCGTAGTAGGACATGGAGACGTTCTTGTCCGGATAGGGCTTGAAGGGGCCCATACCTTTCTTCTCGAACATATCACGGTTGGAATCGTTGACCTTGAGGAACAGGGTGGAACCGTCTATGAGCCCCATGATCACCCCGTCCATATAGACCCCCGCCCCCCCGAACATCTTCCTTACCTTCACCTCTCCCATACCTTCCAGCTGTTCTTTCACATATTGTGTGAAGCTCTCGTTCACTGCCAAATAGGTCCCTTCCTGCTCACTTCGAAAGGTACCTCTCGGGGTCCTTGTCGAACATGTGCTTGCATCCCGGAGCGCAGAAGTAGTATTTCTTCCCCTTGTACATGCTCGTCCATTTAGCAGTACTCTCTTCCACCATCATCTTGCATATCGGGTCCATGGCCGTCATGATGTCACCTCGTCTTCTTCCTCTTGGAGGGAGGAACATATCCTTTCAACATGAGTGAAAGTGAGACCACGGTCACCGAGCTCAAGGCCATGGCGAGCCCGGCGAACTCGGGCCGAAGCGTTATCCCGAACAAGGGGTGAAGGGCCCCTGCGGCGACCGGTATCAATGCCGCATTGTAGAAGAACGCCCAGAAGATGTTCTGCCTTATCCTTGACATCACCTTCGAGGAGAGCTCCAGCCCCGCTACGGCATCCCTGAGGTCCCCCTTCACCAGGACGATGTCCCCGCTCTCCATTGCGATATCGGTCCCGTTGCCCATGGCGATACCGACATCGGCCTGGGCAAGCGCGGGGGCATCGTTTATCCCATCCCCTACGAAAGCTACCTTCCGACCCTTGCCCTGGAGCTCCCTGACCTTTTCCGCCTTATCCCGGGGCAGGACATGGGCCATGACCTTATCGATGCCCACCCTCTTCCCGATGGAAAGGGCTGTCCTCTCGTTGTCCCCTGTGACCATTATGACCTCTACCCCACGGGACCTGAGCCGCGACACCGCTTCGGCCGAGCCCTCCGAGATAGTGTCTTCAATGGCCATCGAACCCATGAATTCCCCGTCCACAGCCACCATGAGGACCGTCCTTGCGCCTGCCTCTAGCCTTTCGATGCCTTTCAATGCTTGAGCGGGGACCACTACCTTGGCATCGTTCATAAGGGCCCTGTTGCCAACAAGGACCTCATGGCCGTTCACCCTACCCTTAACACCCTTACCCTCAAGCGCCAACACATCCTCGGGCCGGAACAGTTCAAGCCCCTTGGCCCTCTCCATCACTGCATGTCCCAATGGGTGTTCGGAACCTTTCTCAAGGCTCGCGGTCATAACCAGCAGGTCCCGTTCAGTGCCCTTGAAGGGAACGAGCTCGACCACACGGGGCTTTCCCTCTGTTATGGTCCCGGTCTTATCAAGGAGGACCGTGTCAATGGAATGGGACCTTTCGAGCGCCTCGCCGTTCTTGATGAGTATGCCCAGCTCTGCACCTCGTCCTATACCGACCGTGACGGCAGTGGGAGTCGCCAATCCAAGGGCGCAGGGGCACGCAATGACGAGCACGGATATCAATGTAGAAAGGGAGAAGAGCAGGTCCTCGCCAACGACAAGATACCAGACCACGAACGACAGTATCGCAACTGTCAGGACGAACGGTATAAAATAGGATACGACCCTGTCCGCGAGCTTCTGGATGGCAGGCCTCGATCCCTGCGCCTCCTCCACAAGTCTGATGATCCCTGAGAGGACGGTGTCCTTACCGACCCTGGTAGCTTCCATCTGCAGGAGTCCCGGCCCGTTAACCGTTCCCCCTATCAGCTGATCATTGGGCCCTTTGGAGACCGGCAGGGGCTCCCCGCTGAGCATCGACTCATCCACATGGCTCCGTCCGCCCTTCACCTTACCGTCAACAGGGACCCTCTCCCCGGGTTTGACAGTGACAAGGTCTCCAACAAGGACCTGTTCGGCGTCAATATCGAGCTCTTTCGTGTCCCTTGTTACATGCGCTGTCCTGGGCTGAAGTCCTATGAGCTTCCTTACCGCGGCGTTCGCCTTTCCTTTTGCCCTTGCCTCAAGGAACCTTCCAAGGGTCAGGAAGCCAGCGAGCATCAGGACCGTATCATAGAATATGAAATCCATGCTCAATAGGACCTCAAAGGTACCCAGGACGGATGAGATGTAGGCGACCCCCATTCCCAATGAGTACATCACGTCCATGTTCAGGTTCCCGTGCCTGAGGGATATCGCCGCAGCTCTGAGAACGGGGTATCCTATGAATGCGAAGACGGGGGTGGTCACGGCGAACATGATGAGGTGCATCATCATGTCCATCTCCAAAAGATGCATGGCGAGCATCATCAAGAGGCCGAGACCAAGGCCCAGGGAGAACCTGACGGCACGCAGTGTCTGCTCCTTCCTGTAGAGCTTCTGTCTGACCTCTTCGCCCCTCTCCTCCTCGCTCCCGAGGAACTTGTATCCGATCCCCTCTACGGCCTTCTTGATGTCCCTGGTCGATACTGTCCCCGGTAGGTAGGTAACGTAGGCCTTTTCCGCTGCCAGGTTGACCCTTGCCGAGGTCACGCCATCGACCGTCATCAGAGCATCCTCGACGGCCTTTACGCACATGACGCAGGTCATCCCACCGACACTTACAGTGCTCTTTTCCTCAACTATGCCGTAGCCAACGTCCCTTATTCGGGCTACCAGTTGAGGTATGCCGACCTTCTTGGGGTCGTACTTGACGGTTGCGACCTCGCGAGCGAGGTCTACCCTGGCCTCGATCACCCCTTGGGCACCTTCAAGGGAGCCGGTAATGGCCTGGGCGCACATGACGCAGGTCATCCCGGTCACTCTGATGTCTATAGTACTTTCCATGTCCGATCATCTCAACTTCGTCCCATCAGTTCTTCTTCATCGACCTGAGGGCCTCCAGCACTTCCTGGACATGACCCTCGACCTTGACCTTCCTCCAGACCTTCCTGATCTTGAGGTCGGGGTCAATAAGGAACGTGGACCTCTCAACGCCCATGAAGTTCTTCCCGTACATGCTCTTCTCCTTCCATACCCCGTAGCTATCCATGACCTTATTGTCCTCATCGCTCAGGAGCCTGACCTTCAGGTCATGCTTGCCTATGAACATCATGTGGGAATCGGCCGGGTCTGGGCTGACCCCAACGATGGCAGCCCCCTCCCTTGTGAAATCCTCCAGGCTGCAGCTGAAGTCCTTCGCTTCCAGTGTGCACCCGCTGGTATCGTCCTTGGGGTAGAAGTAGAGCACTGTCCATCTGCCTTTCAGGTCCTTGGAACATGCCATCTTCCCGCTCTCGTCCGGCAGGCAGAGATCAGGGGCCTTCTTGCCCATCATAGGGTCCTTGTTGCCATCCATTCTATCACCGTTATCGATGATGAAGGGTAGGGTATAAATCGATTGACCCTTATATTTCAATCATATGCCGAACTCACGTCCTGCCATATTTGGTCATGGACATACATGAACGGTGGAGGTCCTGGGCGGTCCGAGAGGTCTCATTCCGTTCTTCTATACGATGGCATTGGGGGTATGAACTCCTTCAGCCGCTCTATGGTCGGATGGACCTTGCCCCACCTTATCAGGGAGAAAGCGACATCTATGATCTCCGGTCTGGCCTCAAGGAACCTCTCGTACTCGATCCTGATGGAATCGTAGTACTTCCTTGCGGTTATCCAATCGGGAGCGGCGAATATGACCAGGAGGTCGTATATACCGTTCAGGTAGTAGGT
>JBFYMY010000254.1:0-5335 GCA_041304645.1 Thermoplasmatales archaeon | reverse complement strand
CGCTCCTTTGATCCTCTCAAGACCCGTCTCTGCCTCCCCCGATTCAACTAGCATCTCCCCCAGGACCATATTCAGGTATGCATTTTGAACAGGTGAATTATCGTCATTGATCAAAGATCCCATGTCCTTTAAGGATTTATCCTTCTTTCCTTTGAACCCCTCTATCTTTGTTAACCATATCTTGGATAATAAGGTCTGGTTCTTAGTAGCCTTCTCTTTCAATATTCCTTCATAGATTGCAGTAGCAGCCGTTATATCTCCACAGTGCAATAATCTGTTGGCAAGAAGGAGAGATCCTTCTATTCTGTTCTCCAATTGAGAGGTGGCTTCGAAGGGAGGTTTACCATACAAAGTGGTCCTGTAGAACACCTGATGGAAGAAACCCTCGGACCTTTCTGATTCGCCATCAAGGGTTCTAAGGACCATATCCTCAGCAGATATCGAGGGGTTCGTCCTTTCGAGGTAGATGACCTTGGAGATATCCATGGTCCTATCTTTGATGAGCATTTCCAAGACCAGAACCTTTTCGAAAGGGTCCGATAAATGCGATATCAACTCATTCAGGTCCATACTATTTGGAAGATTTTGTGCAATTCCATCCAATTTCATGGGACCTAGCTCATCAAGGATGACTTTCGACCTTTCATTCCCAAGGTCGGTAAGTTTGAATATCGTTCTATTCCCAGATGATGGGACCTGTTCTAAAAGATGGTCTCTGGTAAGAGCGGATAACTGAGAATGAAGCTCGTCATCAGAAAGGCCGAAAAGCATGGATAGCTTGGAGAGGTGCTTCTTATCAACTATGATCTTTCCTCTTTGCTCAAAGAAGCACAGAGAGCTTAAGATCCTCGACCCAAGTTCGTAGCTCATCTTCCGACCTTATGTCCAATCCACTTGTATGATTTAATGATTGTCGAAAACACTGTACACAATTATCAGTGTGGACCTATCGAGCTCTCAAAATCCTTTTATCCCAATACCACGATGTTCCCCGGAGGTCTCATAATGCCACCTATCACGGGAACACGCACGGAAAAGAACCTGCTGGCCGCCTTCGCCGGCGAATCGCAGGCAAGGAACAGGTACACCTTCTTCGCCAACGTCGCTGTGAAGGAAGGGTTCCAGGCGATATCAGGTATATTCCTGGAGACGGCCGAGAACGAGAGGATGCACGCCAAATTGTTCTTCAAGCACCTGGAGGGCGGTGTGGTCGAGATAACAGCGAAGTACCCCGCAGGCGTGATAGGGACGACCCTAGAGAACCTCAAGGCTGCCGCAGCGGGCGAGAACGAGGAGCACACCGTACTCTACCCCGAGGCAGCAAGGATAGCTGAAGAGGAGGGCTTCAGGGACATCGCTAACACCTTCAGAATGGTCGCAAAGGTAGAGGTGGAACATGAAAAGAGATACAATTCCCTCGTAGAGACGCTGCAGAAAGGCGGCTTCTTCATAAGGGAGGAAAAGCTCAAGTGGAAGTGCATCAAGTGCGGTTACATACATGAAGGCACTTCCGCCCCGGAGATCTGCCCCGTCTGCAAGCATCCCAAAGCATGGTTCGAGCCCTTGGGAAAGAACTATTGATCAACGGACCTGGTCCGGTGGGTATGAGCCGGGCAGGGGTGGGGGGACATAGAAGGAAGAGATAGAGGTGTATAAGAATAAGCTTTCCTTTCTGTTCCCTGCCCGATGATAAGAAATACTATTCGAGAATATATAAATGGAACGACCTTATTATCACGCAAGGATAACGACATGTCCCCTCACGGAAGGATATCGAACTCCTTCTCGACGAGCCTCCGTTCCCTATCGGCCAGGATGCTCAGGTCCATGGAGAAGAGCATGACAGAGTCCTTTCCTGTCATGACCCGGTCATGCAGGACCTGGAGGAGGTTCAGTCCCCTCTCGAAGTTTATGTTTATGAGCATGTACTCGAACCCCCAGACATAGATAGCGGCCTTCTGTGTGGAATCCATGATGGATTGGACCATTATGAGCATCTTCTGGACGTTCTGGGGGGAGATGCAGGTCAGGTCCTTCGAGGGGCTCGATGTGAACCAGATGACAGGGACCTCGGAGAGACCCGGCACCCTTTTCAGGACGTCCGGGTGCTTCCTTGAGAAGGCAAGTCCCCTGTATCCGCTAGTAAGAAGCCCCAGGAAATGGTCCAAGCCCTTCTTACCGTCCGGTTCCGAAACAAGATAAAAACCCCCTCTCTGTATCTCCTGGGGAGCTGCCTTGAGCGGGGCCGCAGCTATCATATCGGCCTCGGCGGGGGTGGCGCCCTCTATGGCGCTCAGAAGGTCCCCGATATTGAAGGGTTTCTTCATACCGACTATACCCATCTTGAGCGCCTCCCAGACAGCGTTCTCATCGGCGCTCACAAGAATGATCTTGGCCCCGGGCCTCTCCTCGAGCATCAACCTGGCCGCCTCAAGGCCGCCCATGCCAGGCATCCTGTGGTCAAGTATTATCAGGTCCGGCCATCGCTCCATGGCGCGAAGGAGCTCCAGTGCCTCTTCCCCGGTGGAGGCGGCCCCTGCAACATTGTAGCCCTTGAAGGCCAGGATGTCCCTGTAGAGCTGCTGGACCATCTGTTCGTCCTCGACTATGAGAATGTCCTTCATTCGGGTCGTTTCTCCTTGACCGTCCATATTGCTCAATGGAACTCCCGTGGTGGATAAAAAACCTTTTTAAGCTATTCCCTCGGCGGGATAACCTCACGTGTCCTTTCGGGGGGCTCGAGGAAAAGGTTTTAAGCGCAGTTACGGCTGGCAATCGAAGTCGATATGAGCTCAGCACAAATCGTCTCCGAGCAGATGCAGCGCTATTTCGCCGACCTGAAGGAGGGGGCAATAGAGGCCCAGAAAATAGCGGCCAGGGCAAGGAAGATGGGGTTCGACCCGACCGATACCGTCGAGATCCCTTTCGCGGACGACCTTGCCGGCAGGGTGGAGAACCTGGTAGGGCCGCCCGGCATAGCGAAGAGGATCAGGGAGCTCTCGCCCAAGATGGGCCGTGAGAAGCTCATGTTCACAGTGGCCGGGGAAGTGGCCAGGGAGATAGGCGTTCGAGACCAGCAGAAGGCTCTTGACCAGGCTACCAGGACGGGGCTGGCCATTCTTACGGAAGGGGTGCTAGTCGCACCTCTCGAGGGCATTGCCGAGGTCAAGCTCGGAAAGAACCCGGACGGTTCGAGCTATGCCGATGTCTATTTCGCCGGCCCCATAAGGGCGGCCGGGGGGACCGCCCAGGCCGTTTCCGTGCTCATAGCCGACCAGGTGAGGATGTCCCTGGGCATAGGGGAGTACAGACCGACGGAACAGGAGGTCCAGAGGTACATAGAGGAGTTCCAGCTCTACAAGAACACCCAGTACAGGCCGTCGAACGATGAGATAGCCAAGGTCGTCAGGAACTGCCCCGTCTGCATCAACGGCGAGGGGACGGAGAAGGAGGAGGTCCAGGGGAACAGGGACCTGCCAAGGGTCCCCACCAACCAGGTCCGCTCCGGGGTCTGCCTTGTCATAGCCGAGGGCATCCTCCTGAAGGCCAAGAAGTTGATCAAGATAACTAAATCGCTGGAGATCAAGGGCTGGGAGTTCCTATCCCACCTGAAGGCAAAGGAGGAGGAAAAGGACCAGAAGGGGGTATGCGATCCCGAGGAGCTCCTGGAGCAGCTAATATCGCTAGAGGATGCCAACGACAAGGTGCCCGATATCACGACGGAGGTCACCGACGAGGACGGCAACTACCTTGATTTCGTATTCGATTCGGACCATGGCGGGGATGCCGTAAGGGTGCTGGACGAAGGCCTTGACAACAGGGTCGAGGCCACCATGAAGTACATAATGGACCTCATCGCCGGGAGGCCGGTTCTCTCCCATCCCTCCAGACCGGGCGGGTTCAGGTTGAGGTACGGCAGAGGGAGGACCTGCGGTCTGGCAGCCATAGGTATGAACCCCTTCACATTGAGGATAACCGACCAGTTCCTGGCCCTGGGGACCCAGGTGAAGATAGAGAGGCCCGGCAAGGCAGGTGCGGTAACTGCCGTTGATTCCATACTTGGCCCCACGGTCCTTCTTGACAACGGTGACCTGGTGGAGGTCAATGACGATAGGACCTTCACAGCGGTCAGGGACAGGGTCAGGACCATAACCGACCTGGGTGAGATATTGATCCCATTCGGCGAGTTCGCAGAGAACAACCACCCGCTGGTCCAGGGAGCCTATACAGAGAGCTGGTGGATGATGGAGGTCCAGCTAGCGCTCCATATGCGTGAGGAAGGGCTGACGGAAGACCCCTACTCTGAGGCCTACATGCTCGAGGACCGGGCCGAGGCCATCAGGAAGGAGTGCCTGTCCCCGGTGGCAGCTCTGAAATGCAGGACCACACCCCCTACGGACCAGGAGCTCCTGATGGAGCAGAGGAGATGCGAGGAGAGGGCGGACTCCGAGATTAAGAAGTATCTCAAGGAGGCCGCCAGGAGGTCCCAGGCCGTTGACAGGGAGGTCTCTGTCCACGATCCGTCGCCATACGTTCCCAAGGATGGCAGGTCAGCCTTCAAGGTCTCCGAGGAGCTTGGGGTTCCCCTGCACCCATCATATACACTGCTCTGGCACGATATAGGCCTTGGAGAACTGGGCCTTCTGAGGAACCATGTCCTCACCGCTTCAAGGTGGGAGGAAGGCAGACTGGTCATTCGCAAGGACCCTGCCATCAAGGACCTGCTCGTCAAGCTCTGCTGCCATCACAAAGAGATGGAGGACGGTTACCGCCTCGAGAAGTGGGCGTATCCCATCTTGAGGTGCCTTGGAATAACCGAGGAGCTCAGGTCCTGCACCCTGCCCCAGAACTTCTCCGAGGCCAACAACGTGATGAAAGCGGTGAACCTGCTTTCGGGCGTCAACGTAATGGAGCGGGCCCCGACCAGGATAGGCGCAAGGATGGGCAGGCCGGAGAAGGCGGACGTCAGGAAGATGAAACCCCCTGTCCATGGGCTCTTCCCTGTCGGTATCGACAGCGGCCCCCAGAGGTTGCTCTCTAAGGTCCTGAACAGGAAGGTCTACGTGAACGTGTTCGGGAGGGAGTGCCCCTCCTGCGGCAGGGTGGCCCCTTACCTGTTCTGCTCCGACTGCCGCACAGCGACCAACCTCGTTCAACCCGGGGCCCGTGAAGGGTTCGATATGGATATCCGGGCCGAAGCGGAGAGGGCCGCGGTAAGATTGCTCATGGGCGGGGTCGAGTCCGTTCCGGAGATGAAGGGCGTCAAGGGTCTGATATCGAAGGAGAAGGTCCCGGAACGGATGGAAAAGGGGCTGCTTCGGGCCAAGCACGAGGT
>JBFYMY010000253.1:0-3466 GCA_041304645.1 Thermoplasmatales archaeon | reverse complement strand
CCGGACTACAAGACGCGCGTGTCCACTCTGAAACTTCTCATCAGGGACCGTCAGGGCTCCTTTGCCGACCTTACGGTCACGGTGAACATCCTGGATGTACCGCAGTTACCTGAGTTCCTTCCCTCTGACGCAATGGTCATGAGGATGCTCTACGATACGACCGATGTCAATGAATGGGGAGGGATTGGTGGCAAGTTCATAAGGGTGGAGTTCGGAGAACCAGTGGAGTTCGAGGGGTTCGCCATGGACCCTGACGGCGACATCCTGAACTATACCTGGAGGTTCTCCAACGTCAAGGAGAACATGAACTGGACCCTTTACGGAAAGAAGGTCAGTATGAGCTTCTTCCCCACCGATAGCAAGCTTTCCTACGCCAAGAGGGAGAAGTTCAGGGTCAACCTGAGCGTTTCCGATGGCGTCTTTGGGGCGATCTACGCATATATGGAGACCTGGGTCGAACCTGATGACGATAATGATAACGACGGCATCCCGGACAACCGCGAGCTCTGGTTCTACAACCTTATAGCGGACCCTGAATCGGGCAGGCCCGAGGAACCGGATATCTGGAAAGAAGTGGGCGATGATTCCCTCTGGGTGAAGTTCGCGGACCAGATAGTCCAGAACTACAGGGACCAGCAGGTTCTCCTGACAGATGAGGTCAAGGCCGAGCCGCTGCTCCTCTTCAAACCAGGGGATGACCTGGACAGGGACCGGACGGAGGACAACTACAGGTACACCAATAAAGAGGAGATGGGTTTCAACATCCCGCAGCAGGAGACCGAGAAAGAGAGGGTCCCCAGGGTGAACACCTACTACATAGACCCACTGGACCCCTTGGTGTGGCCGGGCCATCCGAGGGAGGACCCGGACATTACTGGTATTGATCCACCACCACCACCACCACCTACCTGGCTGATCGTAGGCGCATCGATAGTCATCCTTATCATTCTCATAGGGATCTTGGCTGTGGTCTTCATCCTCCGCAGGGAGAAGGTCATAGAGAAGAGGGAGGACGAGGACCTGGAAAAGAGGGTCAAGGACCACGAGAAGAGGCAGGCGGTCATCCAGGGCATGTACGGCGTCCAGAAGGCAGGGGATGCCATAGGCCCGGACCAATCGACGCTATCTGACCTCTCCCTTGATATGGGCGGTCAGGTCTATCACGAGGAGGGTTCTCAGAGCCACACCCTCAAGAGGAAGGACGAAGACCAGACCGGACCTCGGAGAGAGAAGACCGATTCCGGACCGCTCTTCGAGAAATCCGCTCCCAAGCTGGACCTTACCGAATCTCTGAAGCTCGAGACCATAGACATAAGCGACGATGTGACGCAGATGGACCATTCCGGTGTCGACGAAAGCGCGCTCGGTGCGTCCATGGACGACCTCATGCAGGCCGCCGATGAGTTCGACCCCAATGCGGTCAAGAACGCCGGGGGCAATGTGATGGTCGGTGCGCTCCTCATGGAGGAGCAGATGAAGCTCAGGCAGCAGGGCGTACAACCGGGAGGGCCCAGACTTCCCCCGCCCGGACAGGAAGGGGTGCCACTGGCCCCCCCGGCTAGACCACCAATGCCAGGGGCCCCTCCGCTCCCACATCAGATGCCGCCCAAGAGACCACAGCAGTGAGCAGGACCACATCGGTATCCGAATTCGATGTTCGCCCCTGTCGGGGAAAAGTACTTGATGGTGTCCGTCAAATATTGGTCCCATGAAAGGACGGCATCTGATAGTCGCCATTACCGGGGCAACGGGAGCCGGATATGGACTGGAGCTCTTGAAGGCCCTATCCAAGATGAGGAAGGAGGGGATAGTAGTTTCCTTGATATGCTCCGAAGGAGCGCTGAGGATAATGGAGCGCGAATCTGGCGCCTCGCTGGAGGACCTTGGGACACTGGTAGACAGGACCGTCATGGCAGGCACCATGGACGATAAGCTGGCATCAGGCTCCAACCCTTTCGATTCCATGGTGATAGTACCATGCACCATCTCCACCGCTGCGAAGGTACGGGCATCCATAGCCGACAACCTGATAACAAGGGCGGCGGCCGTCGCCCTGAAGGAGAGGAGGAAGCTGGTCCTGGTCGTGAGGGAGACACCTCTGTCCACACCCGCACTGCAGGCTTTGAGCGACCTCTCCTCATGGGGCGCCGTCGTGATGCCGGCATCGCCTCCCTTCTACGGGTTGGACGACCCGTCAGCAAGGGATATCCAACGGGTCTTCGCCGGGAGGGTCCTGGACCTGCTTGGCATAGATAACGATATCACACCGAGGTACTGCCCGGAAGAGGAGTGCGCTTGAACGGAGGTCAGTGATTGATAGACAGGAGCTTCATCTTCATCCCGGGCGTGGGAGAAAGGACCGAGAGGAAGCTGTGGGAGGATGGGGTGGATAGCTGGTCGGCCTTCCTTGGCAGGGATAGGGCCGGGTCCATAAAGGGCGCCAGGAAAGAGCTGGCCGACTCCATGATAATGGAGGCAAGGAGAAGGCTCGAGCTGGGGGATTGTTCGTACTTCCATGACCTCATTCCCTCCAGGGAGACCTGGAGGCTCTGGCCGACCTTCGGCGGGAACGCGGCCTTCCTTGACATAGAGACGACAGGGACCTGGAGGACATCCCCCATAACTGTGGTGGGGGTCCATGACAGCAGGGGTTACAGGATCGCCTTGAGAGGCCGAAACCTCTCGACCTCCTCCATCAAGGAGATGCTCGAAGACGCTTCCTTGCTCGTAACATTCAACGGCCTCTCCTTCGATGTGCCCATAATAGAGCACCATTTCCCCGGGAGCGTGCCCAAGGTCCCCCACCTGGACCTCCTCCACCTGGCCAGGAGGCTCGGGTTCAGGGGCGGATTGAAGGCCCTTGAGCTCCAGCTCGGTCTTTCAAGGCCACAGGATGTCAAAGGGATGTCCGGCGAGGATGCGGTCAGGCTCTGGCGCCTGTACGAGAGGGACGGGAACACGAACGCCTTGAGGCTCCTCCTCAAGTACAACATGGAGGACATCAAGAACCTGAGGCCCATAGCTGAGAGGCTGGTAGAGATGATGAAAGATAGGGTGATGGGATGAGCCTCTCTAGAACGTTTTGTGCTTCGGTACTGCTTGCGGTGTTGTTAGGCTCGCTGCTGACCCACCAATCCCTTTCGGACCCTGCAATGGGACAGACCATTGGTCCAAAGGTCCCTGAACCTATCATAACGAACGTGACGATGTCTCTTAAGAACATATCCGGGACCATTGTGTTCCGCTTCACCGCGGACGGCACCTGCTCTCCAGGTGCGGACCATGTGAACGTATCTTTCGGAGTTGGCAACGGAACGACATCTCCCGAACCACCGGAGGAGGGATGGATCGAACCCATCGAGATGATGTTCTTCGGAACGGGTGTGAGCCTCAGGCCCACAGGTCCCAAGAACGACCCATGGTCAAAATGGGCCTTCAGGCTCGGGGCCCGTATCCCGGCAGGGAC
>JBFYMY010000252.1:0-5756 GCA_041304645.1 Thermoplasmatales archaeon | reverse complement strand
GTGGATCGAACCTATGAACGGGATAGAACCTCAAAAATCCGACAGGTAGTGGGAAAAGAAATATCCACTGTTTTTTTCACCCTAAATGTAAATGCTCTATCTTATGCAGCTCCCCTTGAATGAAGGTACTCATCAACTTGCAGTATCTGTTGAGTTTTTTCTTAAGTCCCCCTCGTCGTACACACATCGATACGGGACCTCGAGATCTTAGGAAAGAACAGCTATTAGCTTCGGTTCTTTCCTGACCTTGCCAACCAATTTGGTAAAACCCAGCACAACAATATCCTCACCTGTGCATTACCGTTGTGCGGGAATATGAAGAAAAGTTTACTACGACCTATCTTCATACAAAAATATATCATGGAAATGTTTGGTATCGCCCGTTTTCCGAGGATATGAAGTGATGTTTGTGTCTGTCCTTTTACTCATTCACTTTCGTGAGAACAATAAAGAACATATACCTCTCCACCCAATAGGACGAACTGATCGATGGGGTTTTCATCATGCCGCAATATCGAGTAAGTGTTGTCATAGAAAAAGATAAGGACGGATATGTGGCCTTCTGTCCGGAGCTTCAAGGCTGTTACACCCAGGGCTCCACCTATGAAGAGGTCCTTGATAGCATCCGTGATGCCATCCAGTTGCATATTGAGGATAGGATCTCGGCCGGAGAAGGTATTGAGACCTATGAGATGATTAGCCTCACATCCTTGGAAGTATCCGTATGAGCAAACGGCTTCCAAGGTTAACTTCGGAAAAACTGGTCAGAGTCCTTAAGAAAAAAGGTTTCATGGTTGCCAGGCAAAGCGGAAGTCATATGATATTGAAGAACGAAAAAGGGATCAGAATTACCGTTCCTGTACATTCGGGAACGATAGTCCATCCAAAGATATTGAAGCGGATAATGGAAGATGCGGAACTTTCTGAGGACGATTTCTAGGACCTAGATCGGATTTCCTCCTCGCTCCTCTGATATATCTTGAAGACGCTCCCCAACGGAGTTGGTAGAGCGTCACTAAGTGGATTGGAATGGATAAGACCTCCATCCATAGGAGTGAAGGATTGAGAGAAGGGTGGGGACAGGTTGTCACCCCCCTTTCGATACCTACCAAAGGTGGATCACAGATGATAAACTGCGTCAAAAAGGATTTAAGACAGAGACCTTGAGGGACCACATGGATGACATAGAACTGATCATCACCATGCTCGGTGAAAACAGGAAACCTTCCGAAAATGAAAATAGAACAGATCAAATAGATAGCATTCTTATGTGATATTTGAAAACCTGGCAAGCAATCTTCTTAAATACTGTCCTTCCCATCATAATTCGGTCGTTGTTCATGGACCAGACGGAAATAGAATCTTTGATGCAGGACCTTCCGGAAGAGCTTCGTTCTGAAGTAAGGGACTATATCGAATTCTTGAAGGTCAAATATAAAAAGAAACCATTTTCCACTAAAGGATTCAAGTTCGACTGGGAAGGAAGTTTAAAGGACCTAAAGGAAAAGTCATCATCTGTCGAACTCCAGCATAAAGCATCGGAGTGGAGATGATGTTCCTAGTCGATACCAATATCTTCTTAGAGATCCTGCTGGACCAAGAAAAGAGCAGTGTTTGCAAGGATTTTTTACAAAAGAATTACGATCGACTTTACATGACCGATTTCACACTTCATAGTATTGGGGTTATTCTCTTCAAGATGGAGAAGGCAGATTATTTTTCAAAATTCGTTAAGGATATTAAACCTAATGTTGGGATCCTTACCTTGTCAGGCAGATCATATGAGACGTTGGCGAAAGTGAGTAAGGAGCATGGAACAGATTTCGATGATACCTATCAATATCTGGTGGCTAAGGAACATGAACTGAAGATCGTTACCTTTGACAAGGATTTCGGAAGGTTCTCTGGAGTAAATGTAATGACCCCATGACAGATCCCTTCATTCATCCTTAATGCGGGGTTCATCCTCAAGTAGTCCTTAATTATATTACATTGGAACTGCAAGACCACCGGGTTCTGGACCAAGCGTTCCATTCAGGACAACTTCCTTCTCATAATGCACGAGCATCTCTACGTGTTCAGGAAACCATTTGAGAACGAGAAGAAAAAAGAATTTGAGGATAGTTCTCTATGAAAAAGAATTAGTTGGAGGGACGAGAGGAACTGATGTTATGCTCCCAGATGAATGACGGGAGCGGTAAATGTCACTGGCATCAGGGTGAAGATGAAGATGTGAGGTGAAACCGTTCAAATACTCTGTGATCGGATTCCCTCACATCCAGTGTTCCAGATCACTCCTCTCCTCCCCCAAGACAGATCCTTATCAGCCTAGCTCCATGTCGAGTCCTAATGGGACGAGACATAAGGAAAATCCGGAACGGATTTTTCGATATCCCGGGTCCTGAACACAACCATCTGGCCCCCCCTCCCTTATTCAAATTGGACTAGCTCCGTCTCGGGTCTTTTTCCTGGCCCATCTCGGGTCCTGAATGACTCAAATTTCTTTGCCCATGTCGGGTCTTAACATTGTCCATCCCGAGGCCCCACTCGGGGCCCAATCCCGAGTCCTATTTGGACGAGGGATTAGGAAAATCGTGTAAACGATTTTTCGGCATCTCGGGTCCTAACAGGCTCCATGTCGTGACCCTGTCTCGAGTCCTATTCGGATGAAAGATTAGGAAAATCCGTCACACAGATTTTTCGGTATCCCGAAGCCTGAAGGGCAAGGGATTAGGAAAATCGTGATAACGATTTTTCGATATGTCGGGTCCTATCACATGCCCACTTCGAGTCCATACTAGCTCCACATAGGGTCCCAATATCGAAAATAGGATCTTCTCATACCTACGATCAAGTGTTATAATGTCTATGAGGTTATTCCTTTTATGGTGACTATGTTTCAACAGGATTGGATTATTCTCTAAAGAGATCATTTTCCAGGAGGTACTTCAGATCGAAGAACATCGTCTTGGTCCCTCTGGTTCGAAACCTGCTTCTCTCTCTACGGGTCTCATTAACAAAATCAAATCCCGCCTTTTTGTAGAAATCGAAGGCTGCCTCTTTTGCCTGAACCAGAACCAATCTTGCGATGAAACGTTCCCTTTTCAAGGATTCTATAATGATCTTTTGGACCAGATGATCTCCGATGCCCTTTCTCTGGAATCTGTGGTCAACCGCCAATCGTCCAATGACGATGGCAGGTACCTCCTCAACGGTTAACTTGTCGCAATCCTTCACCGATCTGGATCCCACTATGTTCTCCTTCCTCAACGATCCGGTTGAGACCGTATAATAGGCGACAAGGTTGCCACGGTAGAAAACAAGGAATGTTCTTCCTAAAAGCTGTTCTTCATAATTCTTGACCTCTTCAGTACAAAGGAAATCATTCAAGAGAGGTTCGTCACAATCAAACTCTGAGGTCTTCCTGCTATCCATTTTAAAAGGCTCTATGACCAATGCGTCGAGGTCGATCGCAGTCTCCTCGATCATTGCTTTCTGCTCCGGCGATCTTTAAGAGAAGCGTTTCTTGGCCTGAGCGTACTTCTTGACCTGTTCCTCAGTAAGGGAGAAGTTCTTTAACCTCTCCTCGAACTCCATTGATCCCTTCTTTTTCAGGATAGGGATCGGTTCTGGATAGGCCATATCAGGTCACCTTGAATGGCATGACATCACTGGGATAATAAGGTTACCGGTGAAATGACCCTATAGTGGATGCATCGCCAAGTAAACCTCGGGGTAGTGACGAGAATAGTATAGTATTTTTTTTAAATTCCATTTTTCGTACCCGACTGGCGACAGCTGTCCTAGATAGAAGCTGCACTTTTCGCTCGATATTATTCCGAATTATTTCCAAGTGGCATCACTTATTCAGATTGGTACTGGCACCGCTTAGGGTCTCGATGGATTGGAGAGACCGTTCGTATACCCATGATCTCAACTTCCACTTCCCATCTCATCAACATTCCATCAGTCTGCTCAAAGATATTTCATTTCAGCCTAGCTCCATCCCGAGTCCAGTAAAGGACAAGGGATAAGGAAAAGCCGAAACACGGATTTTTCGGTATGTCGGGTCCTGAACACAACCATCTGGCCCCCCTCCCTTATTCAAATTGGACTAGCTCCGTCTCGGGTCTTTTTGTTTGCCCATCTCGGGTCCTGAACGATACCATCTGGCTACCCATTCCTTATTCAAATTGGACTAGTTCCAGCCAACGTACCCAAAGAAATACCTGTCGGTCAGAGACAGAGGAATTCTCTCATAGGGACCTTCACGACATTCCTTCTCCTTTCAAGAGCACCCGAGTCCGAAACGATGATCCCTAGGTCCGATCCAGCTATCCGCATCGATCTGGAAACCTGCCCGTAACCGTCATCCTTCCTGCCCATACCGACCTCTAACACCATCCTTCTACCCCCTAGTTCGAGCACAAGGTCGGATTGGCCTTTTCCGGGCACATAGAACAGGCCGGCTCCAGGCTTATTTTGTATATAGCGTTCAAGAACCGATACCACGGCACATTCCGCAAGCGGTCCCAGATACCTCCTCGGATCGAACCCTGTGGCATCGATGATAGCTGAGGCAAGTCCCGGGGATGAGAAATATTTCCTGGTCTCGTTCCTTCCCGCACTCCTTACGGAACCGAGGCTCGGAACCTCATAGATCAGCTGGCTCCTGACCAGGGTTTCCATGACCCGTCTCACGGAAGTGAGGCCCACGGAGTCGATGTCATTCGAGATCGAATTGTTGCTGATATCAGGAGAGGGCGCTATCAGGCTCAGGATCCTGGGGACCGCTCTCAGCGTGTGCGGATCATGCTTTCCGATCTTTGGAAGGTCCTTCTCAACGATCCTCTCCACGATATCGTACATCCTTCTCCGGTCGCTCTCGTCGGTAGATATCCATGGCATACCACCATCCGTAAGGAACCATTCGAGAGCTCCGGGATCGTATCCCCCTCCCTCACGAAGCATTCCGACCAATGGTCTCGATGCATCAGGATAGGTTGACATGAGCTCATCCGGCACCTTGGGATCGAAGAGACATGAGGAATATCCATTCAAAGTGTCCTCATCTATCACGGTCCTTTTTGGTAACAACAATTGCTCGAGGAACGAGAGCGGATTCACGACATGGACGGTCGCCCTCCTTGCCAGGTCTGCCGAGATGTCCATCTGCACTGCCGAGGACCCGGAAACCAGAAAGACCGCATTGGGAATGGAATCGGAAAGGACCTTGATCTGAAGGTCCCATTGGGGGCTATACTGGACCTCGTCTATGAAAAAAATGAACCTCCCTTCGACCTTGGACAAAAGCCCTCTGACCACGGACCTTTCGTAATCACCGAAGAGGTCGATTATGGTCTTTCCTGATAGAAGGGCCTGGTCCATGGGCAGGTAAAGGACCTTATCTGCGGGCCATCCCCTCTCCAATTTCTCCTGCATGAGCTGGAACATGATCGTTGTCTTGCCCACCCCTCTGAGTCCGGTGATCAATATTACGCGGGGTTGACCGGTCCCAGCTTCCAGGACGGTGTCGAGGGACTTTCTGACCGCAGATAGAGCGATCCTCTTTGGCAAAGGACCTTTGCTGTCAAAGGTATAATCTTTCATCAGAACCGGTGTCTGAGAAATGAACCTGTCCAGGATCTCATCGTTCATGACAAGGAAAAGGAACTTCCCTTATATATTCGTTGTGTATCAATAAATAAGTAGTATATAAAGAGAATGTTTATTTGAATAAAATCATAGGAGATCCT
>JBFYMY010000251.1:0-2627 GCA_041304645.1 Thermoplasmatales archaeon | reverse complement strand
GTGGATGTCACCGACCTGTTCTCCTCGACACGCTCCAAGGTCATACAGAACGGCCTCAAAGGCGGGGGGAGGGTCTTGGCCCTTCCTCTCAAGGGCTTCGGCGGGCTCATGGGGGAAAGGACCGTCATGGCCCGGCTGCAGGGAAGCTCCACAGCTCTGGTCCGCAAAGGCGTTGACGACATAAGGAGGCTGGGACCGGAGTTCGCATACCATGTGAGGGTCAGGACCGGTCTCAAAGGGCTCTTCCATTCCGACGAGCTCCCCGATTACGGCATCACTGAAGAGGAACTGACAGCCGTCCAGGAGCATCTGGGAGCGGATATCGCCCTGGATGGTTTCGTGATGGTATGCGCAGAGCACGGGAGGGCTTTGGAGGCCTTGAAGGCGGTTCATAGGAGGGCCCTGGCGTCGCTTACGGGAGTGCCATCCGAGGTCAGACGGCCGCTGCCTGACGGCCGGTCGGAGTACATGAGGCCCATGCCCGGACCAGCGCGCATGTACCCGGAGACGGACATACCCCCTATAACGATAACCGACGACATGAGGGAGGCCGCAAGGAAAAAGGTCCCGGAATCGCCCTCCGCCAGGATCGATAGGCTGGCCGTAGGGTTCGGACTTTCGGAGGAGACCGTCAGGTCACTTCACAACATCGAGCTGCTCGACGAGCTGGAGGGGCTCTCGGCCTCTGCGGACCCGAAGCTGGTATCCTTCCTCCTCCTCCAGGGATTCCCCAGGGCAAGGGAGAAGGGTCTCGACCCCTCTTTGCTCTCTGAGAAGGCAATGCTCGGGACGATATCCGGCGTAGGGGAGGGGCTCTATTCGAAGGAGGCCCTGCCCTCGGTCCTCTGCCAGCTGCTCGCTCTTCGCACTGCCGGCATGGACGAGGAAAGCGCACTGAGGGATGCAAGGAAGGCATGCTCCGGGGACACGGACCTCGGTGTGCTGGTGGAAGCTGCCAGGAAGGTGGCCGAGAGCGGAAGGGATATCATCATGGTCAAGGGCGAGGGCGCCTTGGGCCCCTTGATGGGCCCTCTGATGAAGGAGATGAGGGGGCGTTTCGACGGCGCCCTCATATCATCAACCCTCAAGGATGAGATCAGGAGGGTCATGGAGGGCCGGGATTGAGGCTCCTTCTGCATACCTGCTGCGCCCCTTGCCTCTCCGGCAGCAGGCCTGCCCTTGAAGCGGATGGGTTCGAGCCCACCGCTTTCTTCTACAACCCCAACATACAACCATTCTCCGAATGGGAGAGGCGTCTCCAGACCCTGGAGAGATACCTCTACCTCAGGCCCATGGATTCCATACTTGTCAGGGTATACCCCCTATGGGGCTTCATGAGGGAGCTCTCATCGACCGTCTGCCCGGATGCATCAGCCGTATCGGGCGCCTTCATGAGCCCGGAGGAAAGGCGCATCCGCTGCGTCTTCTGCTACCGGAAGAGGATGGAAGCATCCGTCAGGACCGCAACGGAAAAGGGCTTCGAGGCCTTCAGCACGACCCTCCTCCTCTCGGTCCATCAGGACCACGAGCTCCTCAGGGATGTATGCAGGACGGTCTCGGAGGAGGGCGGCATAGAGTTCATCTACTCGGACCTGAGGAAGCACTGGAACGATTCGAAGCGGGAGTCAAGGGAGCTCAGTCTCTACAGACAGAACTATTGCGGGTGCATCTTCTCCGAGCATGAGAGACTGTCACAGGAACATCCCCAGACCAATGAATAGGTACATTATCCGTTAGAAGAAGATGACCCTGAGCCATGGGGCCAGAACGGCTATCAGTATCAGTGAGAGGACGAATAGCGAGGCACCCGTAGATACCTTCTTCGCCCATTTTACGAGAGTCTCCTCGCTCGCACCCTTCCGGAACCATCCGAATATGATGACCAGCGTATCCCTGAATACGAAACCGCCATCGAGAGGGACCATGGGGAGCGCGTTGAAGAGACCCAGCAGGATGTTGATCCAGAAGATATAGAAGCAGCAGTTCGCCAGGAACCAGAACAGGGGTTCTGGCATTATGGAGAGCGGACCATTCACCTCGAAGATGTCCGTGAGGGGATCGTGGAGCGGCATGAGCTTCGTGTCAAGCGGCAGTCTGAAGATGACATAGATGACATTGCCGAACTTCTCCCTCAGAGAACCTCCTGACGATGCAGGATGGCTCAAGGTCCCTATGAGCTCCTTGGAGCCGACCCCTGATATCCCGGCGAAAGCTGTGCTCACCCCGAGATAGCCCTTGCCCTTGTAGGCATTGATATTGATATACTCGTACTTGTCGCCAAGGGTGATGTTGTAGCTGGCCTCACGGTATTCGGGGAACCCCTTGAGACCGGTGTAGAGCCCGGTCCCATTGACCCATGAGGGGTAAGTACCGTTCAATAGGATCCCTTTCCCGTCCGCTCTCATCACGGGTTCCAGCAGAGCAACGGTCATGACCTGCCCCTTGACCGTATCCTCCATGATATCATGGAAGATATCAAGGTTCCAGATGGTGTTGCCATCTATCCTCTGGATGATGGACCCCTTCTTAATACCGGCCTTTCCGGCGGGCGTATCGTCGGAGACCCCGACTATCATGGCACCTGCCACGACAGGGACATTGGACCTTGAATCCCCTATCCTCATGTC
>JBFYMY010000250.1:0-2821 GCA_041304645.1 Thermoplasmatales archaeon | reverse complement strand
TCTATGGTGGCATTGGACGGGGCTCTTACCTGCACCGTGAATGTGGTGGTGGACCCGCTCCCGATGTTGCCGGTCGTCGTCTGGCTCAAAGTGACCTGCCATGAGGCCGTAGGCTTCTGCGAGACAGAGCTGGCAATATTGTACCTGTCCCCGTTGTTACCTTCGTTCTTTATGGTCAGCAGGTAGGATACGGACTGCCCTACAGAGACCTCCTTGCTCGCATTGTCAACCGTCAGGCTGACATCGTAGGCCCCTGCCGATTCAGCGAAGGGCAGATTGTATATGAACACCGCAAGACCGCTTGCGATGAGCATGATCGTCACAGAAAGCATCAGGTACTTCTTCCATTCGGCCGACATGTTGATTACCTCTACAGGTGAGAAATGAAATTCCTTATATAAGCCTTCGCCAGCACTTCACCAACATTTTATTGAGAAAAATATGTTGTAATAAATAATTTTTTAATTAGTATGTTATACAATTGTATTAAAAAAAATATTTATATCTGACAGTTATTATAGGAAATATAAATCAATATCTATGGACAGGGTGATGGAAATGAACAATATAATGGCTCTCCGCCTCCAGGAGCCGTCCAGGCAGGTATTGGGACTGTGTGCCTACCTCTCGGAGATGCCCATCTCAAAGCTTTTGAACCCGTTCCTAACGGATGGGGTAAGGACGATGTTAGGTGCCCTTATAGTACATCATATAGATCGTAAATTGATATTCCGGCGGGACTCGTTCGGGTCCTTCACGGAGATGCTGCTTTCCTCGGGTTCGGAAACGTTGGGCCGTTCGTCAGGTTGGGACCCCGCTTCCATGAGGGACCGCGTTCCCCGGGTCCTCTTCGACTTCTTCGAGATGATGGGGGAGCTCAAGGCGGTCCCCAGGATGAACGCTACGTTCGAGGGTATCACGGTCGAGATGGATGCCAGCTACATGGACCCTGCCTCCATCAGGGCGCTCTGCCGCTCCCTTGGTGAGGCCTATATCTCAAGCGGGTCGAGCCTGGACAGGCTCGATTACCAGAGGGCTGGCGAGCTTTTCTTCCACCAGATGGTCCTGGGGTTCTACAGGGCGAACGCCAAAGGGACCGCCAAAGCCCTCACCACTCAGCTCTATGCCCATGGTGATTTCCTTGAAAAGCTGTCCAGGGAGCTCAAGGACCTCTATTCCGAGAGGACCAAGGCCGGGGTGGTGGAGGCGATCGTGGTATCGGGAACAGGCGGAAAGAGGGGCAGGCCCCCGAAGAAGAGGGCCCCGGTCGCCGCCCTCCCCGCAGCGGTCATGCCTACGCAGAGGACCGCTTGAGGACCTTAGGACCGCTCACCCGTACATCGACGGGGCGGGGATAGCCCTTTTCCCGCCCGGTTTGGTGACCTTCTGATAGCCTCTCATCTTGGCCTCGAGAAGGGCGGCCTCGGCATATAGGGGGGTCAGGTCCACCTGAAGGTGGGGGATAAGGGCCTTTAGCTTCTCTATGATGAACGCCGCCGCCCTTGCGTCCGGGATGTTCTCCCTGGATTCGGCCAGAAGGCAGATGACCTCGAAATTGCGCTTCTTCCCCTCGTTCATGAGGACGCCGGGGATGCCCGAGATGAGACCCTCGGAAAAGGCCGGGATCCCAGCCTTTGATATCTTTTCCCTGCCCGATGGGGTGGATGCCACTCCGAAGATGGCCTTCTCGCCGTTGGGCAGTGGGGCCTCCTCTAGAACGGTCTTGGGCCCTTCCGATGCGGGCTCGGTCCCCTCACCATCGTCATCTCCCGGGAGGGTCATGACCTGTCCCTCGTTCTCTATGACGAGCCCTTCAGGCGATATTATGGTGGCGCATTTGACCTCCTGGGCCCAGTCCAGGACCTTATTGCAGATAATCTTGATGAGATTGGAGGGGGGCTGGAACTCGGAGAGGAACACCACCAGCCTGGTGTATTCACCTGAGGGGCCCTCTATATCACCGACATAGAACCTCACAGGATGGTTGGGCTCCCCGTCCCTAACGACGGAGACAGTAGGGAAGTAAATGGAGTCCATGACCCCTATGAGCTCCATGTCAAGGGTTGCGACCAGATAGCTTGCGGTGATGGTGCTGACCAGTCCGACGCTGGGAAAACCGTCGATTATCAGAGCGTCCTTGAGGTCAACGCGCTTGTATTCGTGGATCTCTATGTCGTCCATTCCTACCGCCCTCGTGTGGGATACGGGCTCTTAAGCCATCTTAAGGGATTTAATTGTGTCGAAGGGGTTCTTCCGGAGGGGGTTCCGATCTATCGAGGGGATCCAGTTCGGGTACCGTCATTATATCCAATTTGGGTAAGACCTCGTCATAAGGAGGTTGTAGGGGTCCAGGTGTTACGGATTCTATTTCATCGTTAGCCAGAGGCTCATCCACGGTATTCATATCCTCGACCGGATCACTTTTTGGTTCGATCGGTATTGGACCGGGACCGTCCATAACACCATCCGTTAGGACTTGGGGACCCTGACCTTCCGCGAAAGTTCCATCGTCTTTGATATCCAACGGCTCGGAGGAACCTTTTTCCCCCCTCTTCCAAATGAATATTGACACGGCAATGACCATAATTATAAGAAAAAGAGCAATGAACAAGGTTATCAAATTGTATCTGGGAGTTGGCCCCTCTGGCGCATCCGAGAAGATGCTCCTCTCATCACCTATAGGTCCATGGTCCTTCAGGTGAACCGATATCCTATACTCGCCCTCATCGGTCAATGTGAGGACTCCATCTATGTGATCGAACCTGTTTACGATCTTCCCATCCTTTGAAATTATCAATGAAAGCACAAGTTCCGATTCATA
>JBFYMY010000249.1:0-3264 GCA_041304645.1 Thermoplasmatales archaeon | reverse complement strand
AATATCTCCGCGCCGGCCTCTACGACCGACGCTGCGTTCTGGGGCCCTATCCCGCCGTCCACTTCTATAGGGACATCGAGCCTGGACCCCGAGAGCCTCAAGGAGAGCTCCTCTAGCCTCTGGAGGGACGATGGTATGAAGCTCTGGCCCCCGAACCCCGCCTGGACGCTCATAAGGAGGACCTGTTCAACCTGTTCAAGGTAAGGGAACAACGAATCAAGGGGGGTGTCAGGATTGATGGTTATACCGGGTTTCGCCCCCTCCCGCCTGATAGAGCTCAATGTTTCCCTGGTTTCGGTCTGGGATTCCGCGTGGATGGTAACTATGTCAGCCCCTGCCTTTACGAAAAGGGGGGCGTATTTTGCAGGGTCGGATATCATCAGATGGACATCGAGCTCCATATCGGTATGCTTCCTCAATGAGCTGACCAGCGGCAACCCGAAGGTGATGTTGGGGACGAAGTGCCCGTCCATGACATCGACATGGAGCATGTCCACGCCGCAGGAGCGGACCCTATCGATGCTGTCCCTGAGACAGTAAAGGTCCGCTGAAAGGATGGAAGGGGACAGTCTGATCATCTTGACCCACCGCCCCTTCTCTCATCATTCAAGGTCCTGGCCCTTGGCTGGAACGGTCCCGTGGGACGACGGTCGGTCCTGCCTGACCGTCCCTCCGGGTGGGGGGCGAGCGGTCTGTTCATCCTGTGCGGAAGCAGGTCCGCATCGTCAGGCTGCGGTTCCCTCCAATGGGCATTGTACCTCAATATGGTAATTACGAGAACGAAAACCGCCACTATTACAATGAATATCAGTATGGACCATGGGAAATTTCGCTCTTCATCCCGTTCTTCTACCTCGACGAACAGTGGTTCACTGTCCACGTAACCCGTGTCGAAGTTCATGGACGGCATGTCCACCGGGGTCATTATCCCCCCCCACGCATGGAACTCTGCATCCAACCTTGCGGAGCCGGATGGTGTTGGAACATATGCAAGATAGCAACCGATGACCTGGTCGGGGCTTAGTCCGTTCTCGAACAATAACTGGTCTAGTGCTTGTTTCATCTCGAAGCTCAGGTCCTTTCTCAGTAGGAAAGGCAGCTTCCCGCTGAAATGGGTCCTATTGTCCTTGAACACCTCGAATTCAAAGGTAACACTGTTATCATACGATTCGACCGGGGCCAATCCATTGGCATTCTGGACTATGAGAGCAGGGCCCAGGGCAAGCATGTCACCTGTCCGCGATATGGTGGCTCCTACGATCCGCACGTTCCTTTCGATGTAATGGTCCCTACTGTCGGTCATGGTACCGTCGGCTCTGCAAACGACGACGGTGAGGTCACCTCCCAGACCGCTCACGTTCATATCGATGAAGCCGCTGTTTGCCGTGGAGTACGTATGGAGGTACGGTCCCATCACCCACCGCGTGGTCCCCTCATACCTCTCCCTTACTATCCCATATGTAAATATGACCGGTTCGTAGGTGCCCTCGACCCCTACCAGCAACCTCATTGTGTTCGGGTCATTGACATCGGTTGTCAGGCTCAGGATGTAGATGCTGGGTTCGGTCATGACCATACCTACGGCGGACACCTCCCCCCTGTCCGTAAGGAGGGTCATGTCCAATCTGGTGGGTCCCGAGGCCATCGGGAGCTCGAAAGGATACCATGATGAGCCTATGATGACATCCCCGCCTTCGATATCGGTCAACGACCATGTCCCTCCGCATGATGCGTTAATGGTCAGCCCGGTCATGGTTGCACCCCTCGGGTCTATGGTCAGCTCGATGAATGCCATTGAACTGACCTCAGGGCGTTCGGGCAGGACCTCTCCCACGGCGACCGTCGGCAGGGTCGGTGCAGGTTCGGGCCCTCCTTCGAGGACGAAGTTCAATGAAAGCTCCCTTGGGGACCCGGCCACCCCGCGGGAGTGGGATAGGAGGGAGACTGGGGCTAGTGCGGGGTCGGCGTCAGGATGTGTCATGGGCCATAACGGGTCCGGGACGGTCGATATGTTCAAGATGACAGCGCCGTGGTCGGGTCTGTCCCATTGACCGCTGTAATATCTCTCCGGGAGGAACTCATGCGTTCCGACCATGCTGATATCCGAACGAGGGGAGGCTAGAACAGGTCCCGTTGAGGCGGTCCCGGTCATGACCAGGTCTATGGAGCAGCCGTCATCACCCCTGGTCTGGGTCCCCCTCATAGCGGGTGATGCCATCATGCATGCCGCCATGGAGATCCTTACCCCCATAGGTAGCGTACCGTCTTCGGGACCACCCGGGTCCATGACCCCCTCTAAAGAACCCAACCTGTCAAGGTCCTTACCCTTGCTGTTCAGGAGTTCCACCGTAGCGGTGAAGGACGACCGGGGCAGCGTCATGTCCGGTGTGAATAGCCTGTCGCTCAGGAACATGGAGCCGTAGAGATGGTCCTCCAAGGCACCCTTGAGATTGCCCAGGTATCCGAAATCGTTGGCAGGTCCGTATGGCAGGGACCTGCCTGACGCCCTCTTAAGTACGTAGGCCATGTCCATGAAGCAGTTGCCATCCGGTGTGACGTTGCCGACAGTTGGTGCCCCCCATGGTGTGTAGATTCCTTCGGAGCCCGTGTGGAACGAAAGGGCCAAGCTGAAAGGATATTTCGATGCCAATGTATGGACCGTCATGGCTCCGGCGGTTGTTAGAGGGGTCCCATCAGAATGGGGTCCGGCATCGGCCGGGGCGAACGGGTAGTCCCTGTTGGGGTCCTCTCCGTTCTCGTCATAGCGGGAGCCGGTATCGAGCCCGTAAGGGTTCACAATGGGGAGAACGGCTATGTTGACGTTGTCAAGTATGTCCCTAGCCCTTTGGTCCCCGTCACCATAGGCATTGACCATGAACTGGGCGAAACCAAGGACGGCCTCGGCGGAGTCCGGTTCGTCCCCGTGATGTGCTCCGACAAGCATGACCCAAGGCCTGTTCTCTCTTTCATCGCCCAGGAACAGGATGGGTATCTCCCTTCCTCCGGGAATGTCCCTGACATCGAGCAGCTCCTGGGCCGTTGTGTACTCGGCCAGGTTCGGATCGGCGTCAGAGAGGTCCGAAAGCAGGGCGGAGATGTCAAAAGAGGAATGGTAGGTCGGACCTATGACCGGTGCAGCGGTGTCCAGGTCTGAGAACAGTATGGATGTAGGGACCAGGAAGATAGATAGGATGCACAAAGCCATCAAGGTACCCTGCCTTCGCATGGTCTCGCCTATGAACATCCGGCCTAATCAATATTACC
>JBFYMY010000248.1:0-13947 GCA_041304645.1 Thermoplasmatales archaeon | reverse complement strand
CAAGTTTCGACCCGGATTCTTTCAAGGTAGAGGTCCCCATGATAGGGGCCAGCGTAGAGAAGGCCGAGGGCGGAGAGCTTTCGGTAGAGTTCTTCCCCTCCAGACCCGACCTCTTCTGTGTCGAGGGCATTGCAAGGGCCTACAGGCGTTTCTCCGGCATCGATAGGGCCCCATTGATAGATAGGATGAAAGTGGAGGGCCCATCGAACATAACCGTGGAAGTGGACCCGGGTCTGCTCGGGATAAGACCGGTCATAGGTTGTGCTCTTGTCGAGAACGTGAAGCTCGATTCGAACGCCCTGATATCCATCATGAACCTGCAGGAGAAGCTCCACCTCACTATCGGCAGGAAGAGGAAAAAGGTGGCCATAGGCATCCATGATGCCTCTATGCTGGTGCCTCCTTTCCGCTACAGGGCGGTCCACCCCAAGGAAGTGGAGTTCGTCCCCCTCCAGAAAAAAGGTGATTGGGACCTGGAGAGGATCCTCAGATACCATGAGAAGGGCAGGGACTATGCATGGGTGCTGGATGGTTTTGACAGATACCCAGTGATAATGGACTCCCACGACCAGGTGCTGTCGTTCCCTCCGATAATCAACGGTGAGCTCACCAAGGTCACCGAAGGGACCGAGACCATCTTCGTCGATTGCACGGGGCTTGACGTCCGGGCAGTTTCACAATGTGTGAACATAATCTGCTCCCAGCTGCTCGAAAGGGGTGGCACCCTCCGTTCGGTCAAGGTCGATGGTCCCAAAGGGAAGGAGTGGGAGTCCTACAGGCTCTCAGGAGGCCCCTGGCCTGACTTCCGTTGGATGGAGAGGGCTCTTGACCTGGGGCTCACCAGGAAATGGCTCGGTAAGGACATTTCTCCCGAGGAGGCATCCGAGGCCCTGTTCAGGATGGGATATGAGGGCATTGGAACGGATGGGAGCTTGCTCCGATGCCTATCCCCCCCATGGAGGGGCGATATCCTCCACCAGACCGATGTAATGGAGGATGTGGCCATAGGGTACGGTTTCGAAAGGTTCGAGGGCGTTGGTTCCAATAGGCAGACGACCGGAAGGGAAAGGCCCATAAGGGCCCTCTCATCACTCATAAGGGAATCGCTGATAGGCATGGGCTATCTGGAGATCATGACCTTGTCGCTCACCAATGAGGACACGCAGTTCAGGATGATGGGAAGGGCGGAAGGAATGCATCCAAGGGTCCAGAACCCGATATCGGTCGAACATACCATGTTGAGGGTGTCCGCCATCCCCTCCATACTCCAGGTCCTCAGGTCGAACAAGCACAGGGACCTGCCCCAGGACCTTTTCGAGGTCGCAGACGTGCAGGTCGGGAACCTGGACAGGAAGGTCCTGGGTGTTGTATCGGTAGACACTAAGGCCTCTTTCACCGAGGTGAAGGGCAAGGTCCAGAGGCTCCTTCAGGACCTTCAGGTCGTATTTGACGTTGCCCCTGCCGACCTTGGATGCTACATCCGGGGCAGGGCTGCGTGCATCACGGTCCACAAGGACGTCCTCGGGAAACGTCAGAAGTACGATGGTCCTTTCCCGGAGCTTTACGGGACGGATGGTATCCCGTTGGGGCATATGGGAGAGCTCCATCCGTCCCTTATAGCCGAGATGGAGCTGACCTCCCCCGCTTCAGCTTTCGAACTGGACCTGGACCTCCTGCTTTCGGTCAGGGAACACTTCCTTGTACATTGATCGGTATCCTATGAACGGTTTCAAAGTGAGTGTGTATCAATTTTAGGGACAACGAGGTCATGGGATGTCCGTGGGACCTCTGATGTTGGTTTATTAACCTCCCTGACCCGCTCCATCCTCAAACAGGTCTGAGGTGTGAACATGGCCGGACCGAAGCTCGTCAAGGATTTCGAAAGGGACATAATAGTCGAAGAGGAGAAGGGGCTGGGCCTCTATGAGGTGCTGGATAACGACCTCGACGTGCTTTATGTGGGGGCTGGACCTCTTCAACCAATGCTCTCACAGCATTTCCCGGAAGGGAACTTCCCCATCCCGGGCGCAAGGTATTACAGGACGTTCTCATCGGGGAGCTCTGGGGATGTCGAGATCCGCCGAAAGAGCCTGATAGAGGACTATAACCTTATCCTTGGGACGCCTCCTAGATACAACAGGTCACATAGGACCTAACAATGAACCTTTCCATTTTTTTCTGAAACACCCCGGATGGACAGGAATTCGGTCAGAAAAAATTAATACCTGAAAAGGTCCAGTCCCGTATGTACTGATCTGCCATAAATCTCTTTTAATAACCTATTGATAAGACCTCATATGTTAGGGCTTTTTCCAAAAAGGCCCCCATGGAGGAATTCGGATATGAGGTTCAATGAGAGAACAATGCTTGTTTGCGGATCGATGTTGGTCCAGCTCATGACCGTGATGATCATGGCTTCGGTGGTTCCCGCTGTTGCAGGTCCCGAGCCTCCCGGTAGGACCGATCCGGTCCTCTCGAACGGCGGCGTCACACCTACATCAGGTGACCCCAAGAACGATACGTTCGGGTTCTATGTGACGTACTATGATGCCGATGGGGATTGGCCAAACAATCTGACCGTTATCGTCGATGACCAGTTCTATTCGATGAGCAACATGACCTGGTCGGGGTCCGACATGGTATTCAGCTATTACAGCTTCAATTTCGGATCAGGGACCCATCAGTTCTATTTCCAGGTCTATGATGATTATTTCAATAGGACCTTTAGGTATCCATCAACTGGGACGCTCAGCTTCACCGTCGATGCAGGCTACAATAAACCCCAGCTCTTTAATTGGAGCATATCCAACTCTGAACCTGAGGTGGATGAGGTAATTGAGTTCTCGGTCTGGTATAAGGACCAGGATGGCAGCCCTTTGAAAAATGCGTACCTATTGATCGAATACTCAGATAAGGTCACCCTGGTCCCTTCAGGGACGGATTATAAGAACGGAGTCCTGCTAAAATGCAACTGGACGGTCCCTTACAGGAACCATTGGGGATATTACTTCTATGCGAACGATACCACCAGGTTATTCTCCATGACCCCATTTTCTTATTTCAATGTCCCCGACCACCCACCGGAACTCTACGATCCTGGCTTGACCCCGAAGACCGGGGATGCACGAAATACAACTTTTACTTTCAGCATCTGGTACAAGGACATCGATGGGGATTTTTATTATAGCAACCCTGCAATGGTCATAAACCACAATGATGGGTATTATAATAATTATATTGAGCTATATGCATATTGGGATGAGGAGGAGGATATTAAAACCGGTCTGAATTTCAGTGGTTCCCTTTCGCTCTATACGGGGACCCATGAATATTACTTCAAGGTATACCACCGGACCTACACCAACTGGTCATATGAATGGACAGAGACACGTTTTCCCGAGACAGGTTTCCTTACTATGACCGCTGGTGGGAATTACAATCCACCTGTCCTATACAATGCCTCGGTGACCCCAAAGGAAGGGAACGCTTCAACGGAGTTCACATTCAGGGTATGGTACAAGGACGAGAACGGGGACCCTCCATCCTACGTCCGAATAGAGGATTATGGGATGGGACTGCAGAACGGGAACACATCGATGACCATAAAGGGGACAGATTACAAGAACGGTGTCCTCTGCGAGCTGAAGTCCACGGTCAGGAACCCGGGCAATCACTATGTTTACTTCTACGGTCACGACAGGACCGGATTGGAGGCCTACTCGCAGACCAACGATACGAACATCACAGTGATGGGTACACCGGGTCTCACATCGCTGTCCAACGGCCATGTGAGCCCTCGCGTCTCGGAGAAGTATAGGGAGGTCCAGTTCTTTGTCGATTACACCGATAAAACCGGTGATTGGCCTCAAGAATATTATGTTGTGGTGAACGGTGAAAGATACGGTCTATGGGACTCTTATTGGTTGGAGAACAATACCAGAAGGTTCTACAACTGGTGGAACCCAATGTATTACTCCAACACGAGCGGCTATACCGGGACATTCAAGTACCATTTCGAGTTCATTGACAGCCAGCTCTATCCGCTCAGATATCCTGAGACAGGTGAGCTCTACTTCGATGTCTTCGATCACATACCTGACCTCTACAATCCTTCCATCACACCAAAGGAAGGGAACGACCTTACGGAGTTCGAGTTCAGGATCAACTATACGGACTGGAAGGGCAATGACCCAACATCCGTTCAGATGATAATGGATGGAGACCCCTACAGCATGGAGATCGGTCCGAAGATCAATACGGGATATGGGAATTATTCGAACGAGACCTACCGGGCCTGCAAGAAGAAGATGGTCCTACCACCCGGAGAGCACAACTACCATTTCAAGGCGACCATACAAGGTGGTGCCTACAACATATACCCCTATGAGGGGGAATTGAGATTGACGGTGGACGGCCATTCCTCCCTCTACGGCACCGATGTAGATCCAAAGGTCGCCTACACCGATACGGCCCTGAACTTCACCGTGACGTTCAGGGACACATCGGGAATGGACCCGGATTACGTTCAGGTCTTCATCGATAATGATGTCCACGATATGGCAATCGTCGGCGGGAACACACTGACCGGGACGCAATACTTTTTCAAAACGATGCTCTCGAAGGGCAACCACACCTATTACTTCCTTGCAGAGAACGACCACGGGACCCTGAGGGACCCGGGAAAGGGTCAATATCATACACTAACGGTCCTTGAGCCGCATCCTCCTATGCTGCTCGATGCCCTTGTCTCCCCAGGCGCAGGGAACGTATCGACCGAATTCAACTTCTCCTGCACTTACAGGGACTTGGATGGGGATTACCCTGAGAATATGGTCGTCTACATAGACGGCGCATCGTTCGAAATGGAGGCAGGGAACGGCACAGACATCAAGACAGGTGTGAGGTATCATTATTCCACAAAGCTTTCCATAGGTACCCATGCCTACTTCTTCGAGACCGAAGATGTGACAGGTCGGAGCGGCAGACTGCCTGTAAAAGATACATACACCTTGAAAGTGACAGGAGAGGATGGGGGGACCATTATTGAAAAGAAGGCCCCCATCGCGAACATAGCCATAACCTATTCCGGGTCAAAGGTGACATTCAGCGGTAAGGGCTCTACAGATCCAGATGGGAACATCACTTTCTTCAGTTGGGTGATAGACGGACAGTTGTATTCTGAGGTGCAGATCTCGATAGAGTTCGATCTTATTGGATACTACAAGGCAACTCTGACCGTAGTGGACAATGATGGCCTCTCTGATACGACCAGTACCGGTTTTTGGGCGTTTTCAGAGGATGCCGACCCCCTTTCGGATATCACGGATGTTGGGGCCTCGATCTACATCGATGGGAACGGCAACGGCAAGGTTCTCATGAACGAGACCGGCTTCAAAGTAACGGTCGAAGGTACCGAGGAGGGGTCCGTTTCATTGCATGTGGAGAGCCCCGATCCTGACCCTAAGGTGGTCGTTTTCGAGGTCTCCAAGGAGCTACTAGAGGTCTCGGAGGACGGCTCGGTCGTCGTAGAGGTGGACGGTATCAAGGTCAAGATGGCAAGTTCGCTCGAAGAGGTCCTTACTGCGAACGGTTCCGAACCGCTCTTCTACCTGATCGATACTGGTGGTTCGTACAAGGTCTTCCTCTATCTACCTGACCCGACGGACGTTGATGTGGAGGTCTCATCTTCCGAACCTGAAAGGTCCCAAAGTGTCCCTATGGTGTCTATCGTGATAATCCTTTTAATGATAATTGTCCTGGCTCTGATCATCGTCATTTCCCTCCTGTTCATGCGTTGGAGGGGGATGATGGGTAGCTACGGGGACGAGAAAGGATTAAATAACGATCATACAGATGATGAGGAGAGGCCTATCGTAGCGGCCCCATCTCCATGGAACTACGGATTGGGATCGCAGCTATCTCCGTATCTGGATGACCTGCTCGCTGATGGACGGGACCTTCCAGAGCGGCACAACCTCGACCGGATCGGTTCCAGGCTGAGAAAGAGGATGGAAGGGGGCGACCTATCCGAAGAGGATTTCAGGAGGTACATATCGGTCCTTGAGAGGATCAGGGAGGAATGAACTTCCCAAAGGTGGTTGGATGAACGTCCAAGGATACAAAGACCACAAGTCCAGAGGACTGCTCCTAAAATATATTAGTGACAATCCAGGAGCATCCTTCGTCCTTCTCAAGGATGTCTTCAAGATGACCGATGGGACATTGAGATACCACCTTGACTACCTCCAGAAGAAGAGGAGGATCGCCCTGGAGAAACATGGAGGAAAGAGATGCTATTATCCGTTCATAAGGAAATGTTACCCCTATTCGGAGGGAAGCATCGAATTGAACGAAGAGCAGCAGAGGCTGCTCGATATAATTGCGACATCCCCAGGGGTCCATTTCTCGGTACTGAAGAAGAGGTCAGGATTGGGAAACGGGACCTTCGTCTACAACCTGAACCGCCTCAAGGAGCGGAAACTGATATGGCGGAGAAGGGGAGAGGGGGGTCTAGGTTACGAAGTTGTCACCCGTGAAAGGATAGCCGATGAGGTGTTCCTATCCCTTGTGAACCGGTTCCTGGACGGAGAGCTAGATAGGGATTCCCTGAATGATATGGTAGACCGGTTGGAGACATACAGAAAGGAGCGCTGACCCGTCTGGTCGAACCTATCCTCCATCCATGGAAAGTTCAAAGCCATATCCATTAGCGCCCCTGATCTGCCCCTCTATCCCGGAGGTCAGTTCCCTTAGGCGAAAAACAGATCATTCATCAATGGGGGGGGCCTTTTGGCTAAAGGACCGCCCTTCGCTTGATGATGTGGGTTTGCCTGCCAAATTATTTAAGAGCGAAAACGGATTCCGCTCCTGGACAGTTCTCCGGGAGAACCCTATTTGAATAAGTACCTGCCCTTCCTACTTCTCATACTGATGTCCTCACCTACGGTCGTTCTGGTTCAGAACGATGCTGGCGCCCAAGCGGCCGATGGCTCCGTGGGTCCCACCGTTCACAAGGATATCAAGTTCTTCGTAAGCCAGGTCCCGGGTTCCGAAGGAGGTGGGTTCGAACCCCATATCGCAGCCGGTCCCGGAATTGATGGTACGGAATGGATCTACATTGATTCCCCTACAGGATGGCTCGGTGGGCAGAGCGGGAACCTCTGGATATCGAAGGACCACGGGGAGACCTGGGAGCCCCATCCTTACGGTAGGAATGCTGGAGGGTCCGGCGACTCATACACTGCCATAGCAAAGGACGGCACGATCTACTACACTGACCTCTACCTCTGGAGTTCGACCATCGATACATCCAAGGATGGGGGTGAGACCTGGATCAGGAACCCCCTTGCCACTAAGACCAGGGTAGGCGACAGGCAGTGGCTCGCCATGGGACCGACGGTAGGGACACCTCCTGGGGCCCAGACCGAAACACTCTACATGATCTACAACGACATCCCGTTGGGATTGGTCATACAGAGGGCGCAATGGTCCAGCCGGGGCATGTTCTGGACGATGGGGAACAGAAGGCAGGCGGTCACAGGCAGCGTCCAATCCAGGGACCACTTCGCCGTTGACCCGGTCGATGGGACGATATACCTTCCGAACAAGGATGGAGGAGGGATAGCGGTCTATGTCTCTACAGATGGGGCGGACACCTTCTCAAGATATCAGGTCATATCATCGGGCGATGATGCCAATAATATCTTCATTGCCGCTGATGTTGACATGCTCGGCAATGTCTATCTGACCTGGTCCACTCAAGCTCATATCTTCCTTGCAAGGTCCCAGGACAAAGGGGTCACATGGGATGTGTTCCAGGTGACGGACACCGAGGGAACCAGGGTCTTCCCTTGGGTCGTTTCGGGTGATCCCGGAAGGATAGCGCTCACATGGTACGATACACCCGATGTCAACGGTTCCTCGGATGAGAAGACCGATGCCGTTTGGTCCGTTCAGGGTGCTATCTCCACGGATTCTTTCTCGGACAACGTCTCCTTCCTTATCACGACCATAGAACCGAACGTACATACCGGGGCCATCCGCACCACCGGGACAGGTGGCGACTCCGACAGGGACCTGGGGGATTTCTTCACATGCGATGTGGACGAGTACGGAAGGTTGATCCTGACATACGGGAAGGACGGTGATGACGGCCCCAATGCAAGGCTATCCGTTGTCATGTTCGCCCGGCAGGAGGAGGGGCCTTTCCTCTTCAAGAACACGGGACCCGTGGCCATGTTCGAGAACTGGACCAGCGGCCTCAAGGTCAAGGTGGACGGCTCAAGGTCCTATGACATGAGCGGAGAGGGGATAGTCGAATACAGCTGGGATTGGGGGGACGGAGAGAACTCGACCGGGACCAGGTCCGAACATACCTATGGGAAGGCAGGGACCTATGAGATAACCCTCAGGGCAAAGAACAAACTGGGTATGATAGGGTGGGCAACGGGCCAGGTCAGGGTCAATGAGCCAAAGGAGGGGGCAGGTGGAATGGTCCTCATCATCATACCGATCGCTTTGATCGCCGTCGGTGCCGGAGCGTATTATCTCTGGTCCAGGAAGAATAGAAGGCCGAAAAAGGATGATGTTAGATGATGACTGGGGTTCGAACCCCGCACGTCGATCCAGATTATTCTGATCAAAATTATCCACTTATCATATCATCATTGGTGTCGGGGGCGGGGTTCGATGCTTGGAAAACCCTCCCGGGTTTTCCGCATATCGAACACTGCTAGCGTTTATCCCATTTTACCGCAGTGTCCGATAACCCGGACTGATGAAAAAAGATGATTGGGGTTCGAACCCCTAACGTCAAGTGTAATTACACCGTTCCAATTGTCCCATTGATAACATCAACATTGGTGTCGGGGGCGGGGTTCGAACCCGCGACCTCCGGATTTCTCCGGATCCTGGGAGCATATATATCTGCCCCTTGGGCCCCTATGAGTCCGACGCTCCACCAGGCTGAGCCACCCCGACAGATGCTCAGGTGCGCTCCGCCTCTATGAACTGTTTTTATTTAATCTTTGTCGGATAAAATGGATATGTCCTTCTGAAGCCTCATAACCGGCTCCATGTACCGGGCTGCAGAGCTACCGTCCGCCTGGGCCCCTTCCCTGGGTTCTGAAGGGAGGAGGGGGGGCTCTTCTCGGAGCTTGCCGCTCTGGAAGCATCCTTCCGGCCTGCCCTTTCGCAACAGGCCTACCTCGACCGATGGCAGGATCTGCTCTACCGCCCCTGTAATCCCCTATCCGGTCTATCCGTGCATCCGAATCGCTGGTCCCTCTGGAATACATCAGGGCCACCCCAACGAACACCAGGGCAATAAGGACCAGCAACACCCCAACTATCACCCACAACATGTCAATTTTCCCACCGTTACCATCTGAGGGCCGTCCTATAAGGCCAAGGTTGTAGGTCGCTATCTCCTCCTGCCCCAGGTCGTCGACGAAGACGGTCAGTACCCCGGTCTCACCCTTATCTAGCAGTATATCGATGGAAAGGTTGGACCTCGGGCCAAGGGTTACATCATCGAAGGAACCGACCTTCTTGGAACCCAACATGAACTCCACGGAGACATGGTTGACCGTGACTGAACCGTTGTAGAGCAATCTAGCGATGAACCGTTGGTCATCTATCCTGGTGACAACGGCATCCAAATCGTCCGAGAGCTTCCTTACCTCTATGATGAAATCCGTTTCGGACACCGCCACTCCCATATAGCTGGCCGTCACGGTCACGGTCCGCATGCCCAGAGATACCCCTTTTATGGGCAGGATGGTCATGAACTCATCCTCTCCCGGGATGATAGGTGTGTTTACGCTGGTAAGCAGCCCTTCGGTATCGCTTACCTCAAGGTCAAGGGCATCATACCCCTCGCCACCAAGTATGCCCACCCTGACGCGAAGATGGGACCCCGTTGAGGTATAGACCGTTCCCGAGGTCGGTTCGGTGAAGAGTATCAAAGAGCTTCCTGTACCTTCAAGGCCTAGGCGGATGGTGCCTTTCCCGGAGTACGTTCCTACCCTGGCTGTCACCTCGAGGTCAACGTCCCTCTTGTTCAAGGGGCCCTTGGCCTCTATGACCACGGTCAGGTCCAGCGGGTCATGGTCATCGATGACCAGATCGGAGGGGTACATGACATTGACCGAAGGGTCGGTCCCTATCTCAAGGACCAAGGGACCCCGGAGCAGGCCGCTCGGAACTATCCTCAATGGGACCCTCACCTCACCTCCCTGGACGAGCTCGAACCGTTGTTCGGGCAGTGATACGGAGACCCCATCCTGTTCATAATTGAGCATCTCTATCCAGCCCTGGAGGGATGCTATGAGCCCCTCGTTCCCTGGATGGACAGCGGTGACATCGGCTATCTCCACTCCGGAGATCTCGAGCTTCATCTCGTTTGCTTCCTTCTCCCATGCTAGATCGGCTATGACCTCGCCTACGACCTCAACTACCTGATACACCCTGTTGTAATACCCCGTCACCAGAGCCTCATCACCGGGATGTCTGGGATTGATATCGCCCAGGGCCAGGCCTTCCAGACCGAAGTTGGAACCCGTTTCGGTCTTGGCCTCGAAGATGGGTTTGACCTTCAGGATGCCCCCTTCCATATATCCAAGATAGCACCATCCAGCAAGGGAGGTTATGATCATCTCGTTCCCTTGATGTCCTGACCAGAGCTCGCCGACCTTGACGTTGGTAAGGAGATTGTTCGGCTCCGTGAACACCACTCTGTCCTTCCATGTCCCGCCCTCGTTCCACAGCTCGACCAGGGTCGACCTGGTCCCCCCTTTGTCGTTCCAGGAGGAGGTGGTGATCCATATCTCCTCCCCCTCGATGTCCGGGTCTGCATCCGCAACCTCTATGGCCTTCACCGCTTCCGGGACAGGGACCTCGACCTGTTCGTACCGGTCCCCTGTCGTCCTCCTGATGTACCGCAGGTACCTGTCCGGTGCTACCTGGTCGTTCTGCATGGACCCATATAGGACCTCCGATCCCGGGGCCGGGTCGATGTCGCCAAGCGATATCTCGAATATCCTGAATGGGGACTCGACAAGGACCGTCGACGTCCAATCCTCGCCGCTTTTATGGACCGCATACAGCTTCCCGGAATACCCGCCCACCAATATCTCGGGTCCATCGCTCGTGCTCAGGGCATCCAATATGACCAGGTCGAAGAGCCCCCTATCCGTTCCGGGCTCCCCACCTTCCTGCCATATCTTACCTGCCCTGAATGACCCGTCCTGCGTTCCTTCCAGCATGATCACGTTGCCCTCGAAATCACAGAATAGGACCTCGACCTCACCGTCATCGTCAACATCACCGACGCCCAAACCGCCGGAGAGCGACCTTGTCGAATTGTATATCAGCTCACCTTTCATGTAACCACCCACCTCGCCTCTCGTCCCATGGTCGGCTGCGAGCTGGACTGGTGATAAGAGTGCTATCCCTGCTAATAGTGCGATCGCTATCAGGCTCCTTTCAAAGCGGAGATCTCCCATGACCGCTCCAGGGGCTCCCCGGAAAAAATACCTTTTGGTGCGGATACAGGTCCGAATTTCACATAATGAACCGAAAAATACAACTATGACCAACGTACAATAGTAACATGTGATACGCTCCCCAAGCAGAAATCCCCCTCCGGCCCCCCGAAGTGCCGTGAACCCCTTTCTGGTCCTGATAGTGGCCAGCCTAGTCTTCATCGGTGGCTGCGTCATTGCAGTATTGAGAGAGGGCATCTCTGACAGCGATGAGGATATGACGAGGTCCAGCGTTGATATCCTGGAGGTGGTCGTCGGCACATACGGTTCCGAGGGAGGCCCCATCTCATTGACCCGATTCGTTTCCGAACCCAGCCTCCTTCTTTCAAGGAGCGAACTGAGCGGAAGGACCGGCCGGTCGTCGCTCACGGTCGCGGGTCTGGACACCCATCATATCTACTTCCCGGACGAGGATGGTTTCGTATCCACCGGGACCCAATCGGCCAAGACCTACGAGAGATCAGTGGCCGTCAGCATAGAGGACGGCAGGGTCGTCCTCGGAAGGTTGGAGGTGGTCATCGTTGGCTAGACCGCCTATGATCGAGGACCTGCGGAAACCCGGAGAAAATGAGGGCAGGTTCCATATCTCCATGACCCTTGCGCTCATCGTCGGAGCCACTCTGGCCTCCTCGGGCATCATCATAGCATTGGTCCTACCGGAGCTGTTCGCCGATAAGGGCACGGTTGCAGAGGGTGGGAACGGTGAGCTTGCGGTTCTCATGACCCTGACCATGGATGAGGTCATAGTAGGGAACTACAACCTCAGCAATGCACCGTTCCAGGAGGTACTGATGCTGCTCCTTGACGGTGGTATGTCCGTCACGGAACTGGAGGGACCGGTCAGGGAGTTCGGAAGGGAGATGATAACTACACTGGTCGGGGAAGGTACCCCCTACAGGCTGAGGGCATATACCGGTTCGGTTCAGGGGGCACCGTGGGAGATGGTCTCGCAGGTACCGCTACCCTCCGGTATTGACCCAACGTTACAGACGGTCGATATGCCCATCTCGCACCTGGGCATCGGCCTGGGGCCGATGACAGTGACGCTGGAGATCTGGGAAAGGGGGTCCTCATGATGCTCTCAACGGCTGAGAAGGCCATCCTGGTCGTGAGCATCGTCCTTATTCTTATGGGAGCAGGGATATCGGTCCTTTTCATGGCCCCGGAGACCTCCCGGGACAGGGATGGACCTGACCTCTCCAGTATCTCATCCGAACTCAGGTCGATGGTCATGGATAGGCTGAGGTCGGACCACAGCGCATCAACGGACCGGCTCTCAGCGCAGATAGATGAGGACATCCGGTCCTACATCGCCTCAGACCTTGCGCGATCGGAGGGCAGCAGTATCATCGCAAGGTCCGTGGAAGTGAGCATCAGGGAGGACCTGCTTCCCATCGCATCCGCCTATCCGCCCGAAACCCTCCTTACCAAGAGGGGCCTGCTTTACCCGAACTCGGAGCTCTCCGGAAGTGCGGGTCCGCTCCCGGCGCTCCCTGTCCTCAAGGCAGATATCGCCATCGAAATGGAGATAAGGCCCGAGGACGGCGGGGAGGCCGCTCCAGGCAGCATACGGTTCGAAGCGCTCTCCATGGACCCCGATAGGACGCTCCGGTCACTCATGTCGCTCATAGGGAGCGACATGGACGGGTGGGGGTCCGGGATGGCCAGGGACATGGAGTACATGCTCAACTCGCTGGTCAGGATGAGGACTGTGAGACTGGGGGTCGGTACCAGACCGTTCGATACTGCCCTGAACATACTGAACGAGGGCGACATGGAGCTTGCCTACAATATCGCCATGGGCCTCTCCATAGCCAGATGGACCGGGAAACCCCCTTCGGACCTGCTATCGAACATAGACAGGTTCTATTCGGAACAGACGCTGGGGACGACGATGAACCCCACAGGCTCACGGATATGGGGGGAGGCGGAGAGGGATACCTTCGCAACGTACAAGGAAAGGACCGCCTCGGCCGGGGCACCGCGGAGCATAGCGGCCTTGACCGGTTCGGTCGTCCAGACCGGACACTCAGATACGGCCGACATCTTCCTGCGCTATCTCCATATGGACGCACGGACCTCGACCAGCGAACGCCTGGACCCGCTGGACGACAAGGGTCTCCTTGAGGAGATGGACCTCCTCAACTCAAGGCAGAGAAAGGACGCTTATGACACATATTCTCTCGAACACCATCCTTCTTATCCTACCGGGTCAGGTATCCCTCTGCCCCAAGGCACCGTTCCCTTCGGTCCCGGAACGGACGGAGGACCACTTCTCATTGCCGACATAGGACCGACCCGAGGGTATTCCGTGGCGGGCAGGGACATGAAGGTAACAGGTCTCAACAATTACAAAGCATGGTTCACGAACGCGGACCCCACCCTCAACGAGACAGACCTCATC
>JBFYMY010000247.1:0-5372 GCA_041304645.1 Thermoplasmatales archaeon | reverse complement strand
CGGGGGGATGCTCCCGGGCCCAATAACATTGGCCTATCTGTCGTTCTTCGCGGCCGCCGGGCTTGCCGTCAAACAGCTCGCTTACCCGCTTGCGGCATTGGCCACTGCCGGGACGTTCCTTCCCGTATCTCCCCTCGTCGCTGGGGCCTACATGATGTGGCTTGTTGCCGGCAGGGCCATCACCGGCTACCGGTGGGCAGGCACCTTCATCGGCCTAGTCCAGGCCTTCGTGGCGTTCCTGCTCGTATTCGGCAGGCACGGTGCGTTCAACCTGCCCCTCTATACCGCGACAGGCCTCACCGTCGACCTGCTCTTCCTGCTGATGGGGAGGTTCGCAAGGACGATGCCCGGATGCGTGGCCTCCAATGCCGTTGCATCGCTGGTAGGGACGGTATCGGTCGTCGGCATCGAGCTCCAGATGACAAGGCTCGTGGTCCTTGCCTCTGCATTGATATCCCTTGGGAGCGGGGCGATAGGGGGGCTTATGGCTTATAGACTGATCAGATTCTACGAAAGCACCCTGGGGAGGAGGTTCATCCTCCGGGACAGGGAAGACAGGGAGAGCGAAGGACATGCTAGATGACGGAACAATGACATCGGGAACTGCAGAGGATGACAAGACGGTCAAAGCGGATGCAACGGAGGTTGAGCCGGAAGGGACCGAAGCTACGGACATGGGGCAGGAAACCCCCGTTGATGAGGTGAAAGAGGCCGAAGTTGCCGTAGAGGACCCCACTCCCGAGCTCGCAAGCAGGGAACGGGGGCCGAGCGGTGGTATGAAGTTTGCCGCCATTGCGGTCGGCCTGATGATCGTCCTTGGAGCAGCGGCGGGCATCATCCTCCTGACGCTTGCGGACGATGATGACAGCGATGATGATGACGATGTTCCATCCGAGCTCACCGTAACACTGGATGCTGAGACCCTAGGCTTTGTCGGGACACCTTTCAGGTTCACCATCGTCGTTCGGGGTAACGATACCGCACCCACAGTAACCTGGAACTTTGGGGACGGAGAGGTCGGGACCGGTCTGTCGGTGATGCACCCATACGCGATTGCGGGGACATACACGTTGAATGCCACGGTCCGCGTGGATGGTTTGATCATCAATAGGAACGCGGCCATAGTGGTCCGTCCTGTCATCGTTCCTGATGGTATACTGCCGGAGGGGAGCCCACCGAACCATCTCGTGAACCTCACGGGGGTCCCGTCCCTGACCCAGCTTACCATACTTGGGATGACAGAAGCCACTGACCTGCTGAAGGTCATTAACATCACTTTCGAGGGAAAGGAGCGCTCCTTCATCGGCCTGCGCTTCCTGGACGTCCTAGATATGATGTCCGTCCGTTCCGACGCCGAGGTGTTCAGGGTCATCGGGGACAAAACATACGAGAGCAAGGTCCACGCGATATTGCTAGAGGAGACCTCTGGCGGTAACGCCTCCTATCTGGTCTTCGCGGAGGGTGATGATTGGCTCGCTGACAACGACCTCTCGACCCCGCTCATGTTCCTTGGACCGGAACCCGGCAAGGGGGACGTCGTCAAGGATGTGGTCCTCATAGAGACAGAGCCAATGGAGATCCTCTTTACGGGCCCCGGCCTCAGATCAGAGGAGACGCTTTCGTTCGAGGAGATATTCTCCCTTGTCCAGTATCATAACTTCACGGTGTCTAACGGCATGTACACCAATACCTGGATAGGCTTCCCGCTCTGGGAGGTCCTTAATGGTATGGGGGTGCTCAGGAACGCGACAGAGGTGGTTGTGGGCGCGTCCGACGGTTACGACGTCAGGTTCGATGTGACAGATGTCTTGGACAATCCCGAGAGCGATATGCCCTTCTTCCTTGCATTCGGCATGAACGATGAACCGCTGCCGAGGACCGAAGGCCCCTACAGGCTCATAGCCCCCGATTCGGACTATACGGAGGACGACGGACATAACTGGTTCACCCAGAGCTGGGTGAAGCAGGTGAGCAGGATAATGGTTGAGGCCTCCGCAGCGCCTGCACCCCCGCTGCCATGGGGAGATCCGCTATCGGGATCATTGACCATTTCATGGAACGGCGGGAGCAGGACCTATACGACCCAAGAGCTCTCCATGATGTGGGACCTGGTCCAGGAGATGGATGCGACACTTGTGAAGAGCACTGGCACGATGACCAACGGCACCTATGCCGGGATCGAGCTGTTCGACCTTATCGAAGCATCGGATTGCCCGGTCGTTCCCGGTTCGTTCAGGTTCGTTGCTGGTGACGGTTTCAGCTACACGGCGGACGCCATGGAGCTTTACCTCAGAGAGACCGAGGAGAAGAACGCCACCATGGTCGCCCTGACGGAGAACGGGGAATACATTACGGGTTCGAAGGGCCCGCTCCGTGTCGTGAGCTCGGCCCTCTCCAGCAAGGGATGGGTGGGCAACCTCACGGAGATAGAGGTCAAGGAATGGTCCCTGGAGCTTGACGGCACTATGCTGAACCTCTCCGACATCATGGCCCTGCCCGCCTCTACGGTGCCTGTAAGCTCGAAGGGCGTCATTACCAACTATACAGGCGTGGACCTTGCGGAACTGGACCTGGGAAGGGGTGTGGGCGCAATCATTGTGGCCGGCTACGATATTTCCGACGGGGAGGTCAATTCAACGGGTTACGCTCAGTCGATAGACCTTGTCCCGTATGCTGGCAAGACTGCCGGCGAGAGACCGTTCCTGGCCTATATGAAGGAGGGTGTGAGGCTCGGCTTCGTCGACAAGGGCCCGGTCCGCCTAATAGCCCCAGGCCTGTCGAGCAAGTACTGGGTCGGGAGCGTGAAGGAGGTCACCACAACCCCGCTGGTCCTTATGTTGAGGAACGGGAGCACCTATGCTAACCTGACACTTTCTGACCTCATGGGCCTTCCCTATGTCAGGACAGGATGGAACGCATCCGTCATCAATTCGACGGGGGCCATGTCCAATGTGACCTTCACCGGGGTATCACTGCTTGACCTCCTTGACCAGGCCTTCGGTCCATATTTCATCGGGAACGTGACCTTCACCTTGGCGGACGGGACAACACATAGCATGAACTGGACCGAACTGTCCGGAAGCAACAGGACGGCATACATCGCTTGGGACCTGGAGGGACAGGAGCTCTCTCTGTGGAACGGCCTCTTTGCGCTGGTGCTCTCAGACACTTCACCGGGGGACGCTGACGATTGGACCCGCGAAATGTGGAGGTACTATGTCGTCTCGGTGGAGGTGTCCCTGTAGATGGGACCCATGATCGTTAATGTGGTCGGACTTAAGAAAACCGGCAAGACCACTGTTGTCGAGGCGTTGGTCGCGGGCCTTAGGTCAAAGGGTTATGCCGTGGGTACCATCAAGTCTATGGTTCGGTCCAAGCTTTCTTTGGATGTCGAGGGGAAGGACACCTGGAGGCATTCCAGGGCCGGTGCGGACTTCGTGCTCTCGCTCTCCCTTGGAGAGACAGTGCTGTTTGAGAGGCACGAAGGGGGGCGCAGGAGCTTCAGGGAAATTGAACGATTGCTTCCCCCAGGTGCTCAGTTCGTGGTCTGCGAAGGGCTTGAGGACGACACCGTCCCGCAGCTCCAGGTCTGCTGTCTGCGCACTATGGAGGACCTGGAGGAGACCGGAAGGGTCAGAGGATTGAGGGATGACAGCCTGATCGCGATCTCGGGACTTGCAGCCTCCAAGGGAGATGTGCACCCGACCCTCCCGGTCCTGGACATTATGGATATGGAACAGCTAAAGGCACTCGTGGGGTTGATATTGGATAGGTCCGGGAGGCCCACACCGGCGGGACCTCCAGGTGGACCTCTTGTTGCTGGTGGCGATTGGAGGCCTGGCGTTCTCCCGCCCGGGGAGTTCCCTGAGGTCCCGGACCTAACGGGCCATGGAGGACATCCATGAGACGCGGAATGGTGGTAACGATCGTGGCCATCTTCGCCCTCCTTCTCGGCGCGGTCCTGCTTTTGGCATTGAACGATGGCCCTAAAAGCGATGGCAGCGAAGGGGTAGTGCCGTTCATAGCTCCGGGTAGGACCCTTCAGCTCGGGCTCGACAGGACATCGCGCCCACTGGGTGAGCTCCTAGAGGGAACGGGCGCCGAGGAGGCTAATGCTTCCTTCAGGGCATATACCGACCGTGGCGAGGTGCGGAAGGTCCAGCGCGGAACTACTATTCATTGGGAAGATGGCAGACCTCGTCTGGACGATGGTACGGCCATTATAGGCATTGCATCCATGGCCGGCGGTCAGGCCGGGACCTTGATGTCCGTCGCCCCGACGGTCCTCACATCCATGAACATCTCGCACTCTATCAAGGAGCCACCTCTGGCCAGGACCTCGGTTCAAAGGGTGATCGTGCTGGAGGTCGACGGACTGGGTTGGGACATCCTTGGCAAGATGCCAGGACCTCAGAGGGAGATGGTCTCCCAGGGCAATGCATCACCTGCCCTGACGGCATTTCCCCCGAGGACTCCAACGGGGACGGCCATGGCCATAACGGGACATGACATGCTCCACAACGGGATCCTCTCGCCCCAGGACCGGGAGCTTATAAGACCGACCTTCCTCGAGATGGGTGAGGCCGCAGGATATTCCACGGTCTGGTTGGAGGGCGACAGGTCCATACTCTCTTCGATGACCGAGCTCAACGCTGACATGAACGGGGACGGTTCCTCTGACGATGAGATACTGTCCGCTCTCCTGGGGCATATAGACAATGGGACCGATATGGTCCTGGCCCACTTCCATTCCGTGGACGACGAGGTCCATGAGGGGGGAACGGCATCGGAAGGTGCGGCCCTTGCTATGTCCAGGGTGGCTTCCTCCGTAGGGGTGGTGATAGAGGCGCTGAGGGGCTCTTCAACGCCGACATTGCTCATCATCTTCTCGGACCATGGTCTCCACGATGTCGCAGGGGGCAAGGGAGAGCACGGTTCCTTCCGCCATGAGGATATGTACGCGATGACAGCATTCGCTACATTCGGTGCTGTCTCCGAGGGACCTGAGCCCTCACTATCATTGATGAATGGAGGTGTGGTGATAGAGGTCCTTGAAATTGACGAATTGGTGTCCCTGCCGTTCATAGAGGGCAGCTATGAAGTAAGGTCATCCAATGGCGTCTCCACATCGCTCTTCAGGGGCATACTCGTTAGCGACCTCATCGATATGACGATAGATGAGGACGGTTACACTTCCGTCACCTTCACCGCAATGGACGGTCTTTCCATGTCGCTGCCCAGGGAATGGGTTGGCGAAGGCAGCATTACCATGGTAGCATACCTCAGGGACGGTTCGCAGGTCCCAGAAGGGGAAGGCCCGCTCAGGCTGATAGTCCCCCAGGAGCTTGCAGGGGAGTACAACGGACAGTACT
>JBFYMY010000246.1:0-6854 GCA_041304645.1 Thermoplasmatales archaeon | reverse complement strand
AGATGGGCACGTTGTTCGAAGCGAATATACCTATGATATCGGAGCCAGGCGCTCCGCTCTTGTCGAGGAGGCCCTCTCTGTAACTCGAGGGCATGGTGAACAAGCGCAGGGGATTGAAGTTACCATTGTTCCAGTCCAGTTCGTCGTTGTCCCCGGCATCGTTGCCTCCGCACGTCGTATCCTCGACGAAGGTCGATACCCACTGGAAGTTCTCCCAAGCATCTAGGGTGACGGTCTGCGTATCGTCCCCATCCGTCATATCGATTATCTCGATATTGTTATCATCATCATAGCTAGCTATCAACAGGTCGCGGTGGACGAACCCGAAGAACTCGTCCCCGTAGAAGGACCAGACGGCATCATCGCTAAGTCCATTGGCGAACCATTGCGTATCAACTCCGTGGGAGATCTCATCGTCCCCGTTATTGTAGTTCCCGTTGTCCGGGTCACAATCGTCCCAGAGGTCCGGGAGACCGTTCTCGTTCTTATCGATATAACCATCGGTCACGGTCATCTTATTGATGGTTATCCTGCCCGTGGATTCGACCTTCAACACCCCGTCCCAGAGCCACCAATCCTTTGTGGTGTAGAATACCTTACCCTCGTACTTGTCCAGTGTACCCGACCATAGGACATGGTCCTTCACCTTCAATAGGTCGGGGGAGTTCAAGGGGGCGCGAGCCGGGTCCATGAGGTCTATCATGTCAGGCTGGTCCTTGTCAGGCTTTCCATCGTCGTCCTGGTCGACATCGTAGACCATACCATCCATGCAGTGTATGGTGTTCACCGGGTATTCCTTCTTGAAATTATCGGTGAAGAGGTGGCCGTTCTCTACCTTTACCGTTATCTTGTTGTTCTTATCGTAGCTGCCTATGGCTATTGCGCCCTCATCGCTTATGTAGCTATCACCGTAGAAGCTTATACCGCGCCTGTCCTCGTCATCTGTCTGCCCGTTGTTGTCGTCATCGTTGTGGCCGTTCTCTATGCCCCAGGGACAGTTCTGCTCTGTATCCGCCTGGTCGTAGAGCGGGTCTATAGGGCTCCAATAGAATACGAACTCGTTGTTCACGAAGGGCGTATAGGCGCTCGCCTTGACCTCCCCGGTGATCTCCGATAAAAGGCTTTTACTGTGGACCATCACATGGGATGAGGGCAGGAGCAGGATCCCGAACAGCATAAGCATGATAGAAAAGGCCAATCCGTAGGTCTTGAGGACGGATAGGATGGTCATCTTTCTGCCTCCAATTGCATTATCCTTTGCCATGTCTATCACCTGACCTCAAACGGTAGATACTAGTTAAGGAGGCAATCATTGAACCATTGACTAATTAATCCTTTTGAGGGTTTTCCCGGAGAATTATATTCGCAAATGTACATATTAGTACAACATAATCGGCACCATGGACGCACAGCCCCAATTATTGGCCATTCCCTGAAAAATCATGCTCAAATGAAGTGATCGCCTCCATTGACCGACTTGGTCAAGAACTATCCAACTGCTCCAGGATAATATTAAATTATATGATATATAATCTTAATTATTGTTATTATTGACCCCGCTCCTCTTTTCCGGTTAGGAACAATGACCCAGAAACTGTTAAATACCGCAGGTTCGGATGGATAAAAAAATGAGTTTCGTACAGAAATGGGATATGTGGGTCGATAAGGCAGGAAGGTGATACTTTGGCCAAATTGAAGATGGAAGGGGTCATGAAGAGCAAACTGGTAGGGGGCATCATTGCCCGTGTCCAGGGGTTCGACCTCACACCCGAGATCGTCGTCAGGGTCCGTCTTGTCCTGCTCCTCTCTGCCATATTGGCCCTTATCCTTGCGTTAAAGCTGGGAGACGATTGGTACGTGAGGGAGTTCGCGAACTATGATTGGGCGAGGCATATAGGGTATTGAAGGAAGGTAAGGCAGGTTAGAAGAATGGACAGCGCACTACCCCTGTTACTGGCCGCCTATACGGTCATAATAGCGGTGGTCATCGCCGTCATCCGGTTCGGAGGGGTGGCATTCAGGCTGCCCATGCAGATAGGGGCCTTCGCATTCCACAGGTTGGGCATATTCCGTAAGCTGCCTGACGCTTGGCATGCGCCCATACCAAGGACCAGCGGCATCACCTGCACGCTCAACTGTCAGGCTTGCGAACTTGCCTGGCTGGGATGCCCGATAGGGATGCTGCAGAGATATGTCATAGAATCAAGGCTGCCCATCTACATCTATGGGGTCCTCGTGGCCTTTGGCGTTGCATTGGGAAGGGCCATCTGCGGCTGGCTTTGCCCCTTCGGTTTGATCATGGACATGCTCAACAAGGTCAGCATCCACAAGTTCCACCCCCCCGAGTGGATGAGGTTCATAAAGTACGGTTATCTCGTTGGTGTGGTCGTCCTCGCTTTCCTTACTGGCATGATATTCTATTGCAGATACCTCTGCTTCGGGGCCTTACTGGGGGTCATTCCGTACTGGCTTACGTGGCAGACCGTCAGCGCTACCTGGTTGGTCTACCATGTGGGGTTGTTCTCGGCCTATGTGGCATTTGGCTATTTAACGCACGGAAGGGCCTGGTGCAGGTACTTCTGTCCGTTGGGCGCCATCCTGTCGATACTGAACCCTCTCTCTCTCGTCAGAAGGAACTTCGATTGGAAATGGTGCACCCATTGCGAGAGGTGCAAGGCAGTTTGCCCCATGGGGCTCGACCCCACCAAGGACGATCTCAAGAGCAAGGTGGACTGCATAAAGTGCGGTCGATGCGTCGCGGAATGCAAGTCCAAGTCGCTGTCCATAGGCACAGTTTTCTCGGGTCAGCCCCAGGCTGAGAAGAGGACGATCAAAGCACCGGACAGTTGAAGTTGGACCTTCAAGGGATCGGTCCGGCCTTTTGGTCGTTCGTTACGGTCCTTATGATATGCCCGCCGCCTAACGCAGTAACTATCGCATCAGCGTTCTGTTGACCGCAAAGGACGACCGTAGCGGGTCCGGTACCGGAAATCCCAGCGGTCACGGCGCCGTGCTCGAGCGCTTTTAGAGCGATACTTGTGTCCAATCCCATGGCCGCCCCGTACATGAGGCCGTTCATCATAAGCCCTGTCCTGTAATCCCCTTTGAGCGCAAGGTCATGGGCGGCCTTGATGGCGGGTGAGAGCCCTGACAATCTCTGCGTGTCCACGTTCCTTTTACGGATCTTCTCCTCCGGGACATGGACTATGACGATAAGGCCATCTTCAAGGGGGTACCTTGCCAATATCCGTCTTTGGACGTTGTCCGTTACGACTGCCCCGCCGAAGTATGACGCGCACGCGTCGTCGAAGGCCCCCGTTATGGTCACGCCCGCTCTGAAGGAGGCCTCTATGCCCATGGATATCACATCCATGTCGCTAGACCTCTCTCCCAGTGCTTCCAGCACAGCAAGGACGATGGCGTTCGACGCCGCGCTGCTGGATTTGAGCCCTCTGGAGATGGGGATGTCGGAATCGGTCTCTATATCAGCACCGTATCGGTCATTCAAGCCGAACCTTTCAAGGACGCCCTTCACACATTGAACGGCCAGCGCAGGGTCCTCGCCAGGATCGTTCCTGATAGTCACCTTGAAATGTTCAGGGTCGTTCACGAGCCTGACCCTGGCATCGGTCCTCAAACCTATGCCGAAAGAGGCTCCGAGACCCGTGGCTATACCGTTTATTATCGTCGCCGCCCCGAAGCATCGGGCCCCCCCCTCCAGGGTCATTCCAAGGCCCCCCCCATCAATCGATCAAGGACCGCTCTCCTCATGACCTCCATGGGAGCCTTCCTGCCTGTCCAGAGCTCGAAGGACCTTGCCCCCTGGCCTAAGAGCATCTCGTGACCGTGGACGATATGCGCCCCCCTGGCCCTTGCTGTCTTTATGAATGGTGTCTCCATGGGATTGTAAACGAGGTCCATTACCGTCATTTTGCTGATGATCAGTCCCGCATCGAGCGGGAGCTCGTTTGGGAACCCCTCCATACCGAGGGGGGTGCAGTTGACGACGAGGGATATGTCGCGGACATGCTCTCCCAGGTCCTCCGGCGGGACCATCTCAGCGCTGGTCATCCTGCCCATTTGACGGGATAGTAGCCTGGCCTTGTCCCAGTTCCTGCTGGTTAGGATGAGGTCCATCCCCGAGGAGGCCAGTGCATATGAGACCGCCCTTGATGCATCTCCTGCACCGATAATGAGCGCTCTTTTCCCAGCATTGGGTTCGAAACCGGACATCATGAGTGCATCCAATGCTCCGAGCCAGTCGGTATTATGACCCTTCAGTTCCCCGTCATTGTTAACGATGGTATTGACAGCCCCTATCTCTCTTGCCACATCATCTATCGCATCAAGGAGCCCTATCACCTTGGATTTGTAGGGGATTGTGACATTGAGACCGAGGAAGTTGAGCTCTCTCACCCCGTCAAGGACCCTGCCCAATCCCTCCTCCCTTACCCTGAATGCCAGGTAGATAACGTCCAGGCCCATGGACCTGAACGCGGCATTCTGCATGGCAGGCGACAGCGAATGGGATACGGGGTCACCTATGAGACCGCACAGCCTTGTCCCTGCTCCAGGAGCGCTCATCTCCATTGACCCGTCCCCGTGAGTTCCCATATACGCTTCAAGGTCCTTATATCGATCTGGTCCGAAGATGCAGGGTCGTCCATGGAAGCATATACCATCTCGCACCCCATCCGGGGGGCAAGGACCCTTGTGATGTGGCCGCACAAACCCATACCCATTATGGAATATTTGAACCCCTTTTTAGAGGCATCTCTAGCAAGATGCATCAAGGAGACGGCATCCTCTACTGAAGAGCACTTGACAGCCAACTTCGCAATGTCCCCTCCGGCACCTACGCATCGTTCTATGATATCCATCATCTTACCGTAGGATGGGGTCATCGTAAGGTCATGATGGGATATGATGGTCCTTACTCCCAGCTCCTTGGCCCTGATGACCAATGGGTCCCTTAGCCTTTCGTCCATGTCGAGTTCGATATCCACATGGTCGGGGCATGTCCTCAGGGCTTCCAAGATGAGCGATGCCCTTTCTTCCTCGCTGCCGCAAAAGTGACCTCCTTCCCATTCGGGCCTGAGGGTAAGCACGGAGCCAAGGCCCAGGGTCGCAAGTGCGGTCTGATGCGATGGGGCCCAATCGATTTTCCCCATATGGTCCAATCTGATCTCGACCAGGTCCGCACCAAGGGACCTGCATTTGCCTGAAAGGGATAGGGCCGCATCGGCGCTCTTCTCCCTGAGGGTCACGCAGACAGACGTCATCCGGCACCACAGCTCATTTCTCTATTATGGTCTCCTTGACCCTTGTACCGAAATGCCTTCCTCCCTCGCTGGTCAGGACCTTAACGGGGTCCCCTACCTTGAGGTCGACCAGGGACACGGGCTCACCACCGGATATCAACCTTACGGTCTCAGCGTTCTGGAGGATTATGTTGAATATCTTACTGTCGAGCTCTGCAGATATCAGCATGAGAGGCCTCCTCTCCACCTTCAAACGGCCTATGATCACCGGTCTGGTCGAACCGTTCCTGTCAACGGCAAGGACCTCGTCCCCTACTCGTAGGTCCGAAAGGTATGGGGTCCTATCCCCAGGGCCCAGTACATAGGACTGGACGGGACCGGCATTGACCCTGAAGGGTCTGGTCCCGACATATTCCGACCCCACCGATTCGGAGTGGACAAGGAAGAGGCCTGATGACTGGGACCCTATGAGCATCCCTTCACCTATGCGAAGGAGGGAGCAGGTATCTATGCAGACCCTGTCGCCCATGCCCAGGTTCCGTATCTCGACGATACTGGCATCTGCAAGACCAACGACCTCGCTCCCATGGCTGTCGAGCAGCGTCCTGAGCTGGACTATCCTTTCAGGGGTGTCAGGGTCGAGCACTATTCCGTCGACCCCGTGCTCAAGAGCTCCGAAGAACAAAGGGACATCGGAAAGGTCCCTCACCTGGGCCATCAATTTTGTACCGGAACCCTGGAAGGAGGCTATGAGGTTCTCGAGCGGTATCACCTTCCAGTCCTCGACACAGATGACGACCATGTCCACCTTCCCCGCCATGGAAGATGCCCTTTGCTCATCATCCTTGCCACTTATGGTAACGAAGGTCCCGCGCTCCTTGCCAGAGATGATGTCCCCATCGATAATGGATATGGGTTCGAACCTGCCGAGCTTCCTGAAGGTGTCCAGGTCCTCTTCGAGGACAACGATGTTCAAAAGGTCGTTCTCGAGGGCCGTGGTCAGTATCCGCTTCCGTGCATCCCTGTCCGGGCCCAGGTCCGCCCTTATCCAAACGGTCCTGTTCATCCCTTGGTCCCCTCCAGGCCTAATATGGCCTCATCGACGTCGAGACCGTCTATGACCACGTTGCGTATGGCCCGGACCATCTTCGTCGGGTCCTTGTGCTGGAAGACGTTCCTGCCTATGGAGACGCCCATCCCCCCCGCCTCAATGGAATCCTTGACCATCTGCAGGACCTGTCTATCGGTGTCCATCTTCGGTCCACCTGCGATGAGTACGGGCACGGGGCAGCCCCGGGTGACCTCCTTGAAGGTCTCTATCTTCCCGGGATAGTTCGTCTTGATTATATCTGCCCCAAGCTCCGCGCCTAACCTTGCTATGTGCTTTATGGCCTCGGGGTCCAGCTCGTCCTTGATGTTCTTTCCCCTTGTGTACATCATCGCGAGCAGCGGGACCTGCCATTCCCGGCATTCGCTCGATACCTCTCCCAGGTCGTAGAGCATCTCCCTCTCCGTTTCGGCCCCGACGTTGATGTGGACCGATACGGCATCGGCACCGAGCCTCAAAGCCTCCTCCACGCTGGAGACCAGGAC
>JBFYMY010000245.1:0-6127 GCA_041304645.1 Thermoplasmatales archaeon | reverse complement strand
AATGCCGCTATCTCCTCCATCCCCCCCTCTATCGCCCTCTCAAGGAGGACCTTCCTCCTTATGTCCCTCTCGTACTTGGGGGGGAGCGGGCTTGCTATGCTCTCTGACCTCTCGAAGTGATATCTGAACATTGTTACATCCTTCTCCGCTATCGCCTTCAGTGCCCTGTTGAACTCCAGACCTGACATCCCCTCCAGGTCATTTACGGCATTGAAAAGGCCTTCTGCCCTGTTGAGAAGCTTATCGGCCAATTTGAGGTCCCCGCTCTTTATCCCCACATCCGCAAGATTGATGAGCAATCGTGCCTCGACGTACCGGCTCCTTGCCTTGCGTGCGGCCATCATCGCCTTGGACCAGTCCTTTTCGGCAAGACCCACACGGTCGTTCATGAAGAACGTCACCCCTCTATTGTTGAGGGCTATCGCAAGGAGCAGGGGGTGGTTGAAGTACCTGTAGGAGCGGATGGCCGCAGACAGGCATTTTATGGAATTCCCATAGTCCCCCATCATCCCGTAGCAGGTCCCCTTGGCCTGGAGGAGACAGGTCCGGTAGAGCCTGTCCTCCGTCATCCCCTCGACCATGTCGAGATGCTTGATGGCCTCATCGGGGCCGCACTTGCGTCTGATGACCTGAGCAAGCCCCAGGTTCGCCTGGAACCATTGGTTCCCTGTTATGTCCGGTTGGTCCGCCAGGAGATGGTCGTAGAGCCGCTTGGATCGGTCCAGCTTGCCCTGTTTGTAAAGGGTCTCGGCATGGATGAGGACGGTGTCGATCTGGTTCCTGGACATGTTCTCCGATAGCGTTGCCTCGAGAGCGGTATGGTCCCCGTAGAGGGTCATCCTGAAGACGTCCAGACCGTAGGCGGAGGAGGCCTCCTCCTCTGACCTGTCAAGTCTCCTGAGGAAGTTCACTATGTTCAGCTCGTTCCTTGCCGTGCTGAGGTTCATCATGTACTGGTTTAAGTCGAACTTCTTCTTCCTCACATACATATGGAGGAGGAATATCCTTTCCAGAGGGTTGATGGTCCTTGCAAGGACGTCATTGAACTTCAGGTATGTGGATATCCCGTGGTTCTCCGGAGATAGTACCAGACCATCCATTATCTCATGGACCTCCTTGAGCCTTGCCTCGCCCATCTCGGTCAGTTCGGTGTTCTTGAGGACCGACCTCCTGTAATGCTTCCGCTTCCGTATGGCATACCCTTCCCTGACCATCTCGGTGATGTTGACGTTAAGTGTCCTGGTCGTTATGTTCAATGTCTCTGCCATCTGCTGATCGGTATACGTACTCCCTGACCGGTCCGCCCTCAGCTGACCGATGGCGTAGATGAGAACATCCACCTTGTCTATGTCCATCGAATGGACGGAACTACAACTGGCCCATATTATCGTTATCGTCCTGAAACAGTTAAGTTTATAAATGAATGGCAAGTACATTAAATTTTCAAAATACTGTTATATAGCCCCAGACCAATGACTTAAAAGCCATTAAAATGGCCCTGCAAGGGGTTCTATGAGACGGTCGAATGCGACTCGACCAGTACAGGACCAGCCCTGAAAGTAATGGATTTCCAATTATTAAAAAAAAAATAGCCGCTCCCATCAAAGGAGCGGCCGGAAAATTAACTGAGCGCTTCTCAGCTCCTTCCCTTGCTCATATAATAGCCATCGTAGTGGTCCTCTTCCTCCTTCTTCTTCCCGGGTCCCATCTTGTCGCTCCTTGCGGCGACAATGAGCCCAGAGATCCCAAGTACTACCACGAGAGCGACCCCTGCAAAGACCAGGACGCCTATGACGATGACCCTCTGCCACTTTACCCCATTTTCATCATCATCGGACCGGACCTCGAACGATGACACCTCGTAGGTAGGGTCGTGGAATATCCTCTTTCCATCGGGGTAGGAGAAACCTCCGACGATACCGATACCTGCGTAGATCGCCCCGTTCGCGTTGACCCCGGCAAAGGCCCTGGCGAAGTAGACCTGGAAGTACATCGTATCCTCCACATCGTCCACCGTCACGTTCGATGCCCACTTCAGGTTCCCTACCTTCTGCCAGTTATCGGCTATCCCGAGCCTGTTCTTCCTGACCAGCTGGGGTTTGACAGAGGACTGTGCGACTATTGGGTCGTCGCCGGACAGCTTGATGGCATTCCTGGCCCGTACCCTCTGCTGCCCGGAAGATGTCTCGTAATCGACGGTCCCGTTCCCCTCGAAGTTCTCCTCCCTCATGTTCCTGAGGAACTCGGAGACCCTCGGGCTCAGACCGTTGAGGAAAAGCAGCTCGGTCGACATCATGAGGTTCGGGTTCGAATTCCTGGGGAAGAAGTCCCATCCCGCTATAAGATGGTCGTACTTGACACTTGCAGAGACCGAACTTCCATTGAAGGTCCTGGCCCCTACCCTCTCCGTATCCGTGACCCTGTATCCCAGCACCTTCCCTCCCGCCACATCCACCCTATAGGCCGGGACATCGTCACGGGTCACGTTCCTCTTCTCAACGAAGAGATGGAACGTTAGCTCGACCTTCTCCAATACCCCCCGCCTCTGCTGGACCCCGAAGATCGGCCCCCTGTACGGCAGGTCCTTGGCCGTGAGCTTGACGCTCCATTCGACGGACCCGTTCCCATTGTTCTGCTTGTGTACCCTTGAGGCTGTCCAGCCGGTCCGGAGCGAGGCCTTGGAGAACACAGGTTCCATGGTCAGGTTCTCCTCCGAACGCTCAGAGGAGGTCTGTTCCTGCCTCTGACCGTTCCCGCTCCCTTCATCCGCGAGCCTCCTTGAGTCCCAGATACCGTCATCATCGGTATCGGAGAACTCGTAGATGGTATCGAACTTCTGGGCATAGAGGGTCCTTACCGGTATCGGCCTGTCCTTGGCCAGCTCGGCCCCATTCTCGCCGTATATGTCCGCAACACCAAGATACCTGGTGAAGACCGATATCACATATACGTAATTGGGGTTCTCCGGGGTCCCGTAAAGGATGCCGATCATGGCATCGTTGTCCTTATTGTGGATGCCTATGAAGTTGCCTCCACCCAGTACGTTAGTCATCCTTTCCTCGGTCACGTTGAGCTCGGGGAAATCGAGTTCGTTCCCCTCATCCGCCGCCTCCTGCGCCAAGGCGGTGTCCGCCACCATCCCTGTCCCACCGAGCAGGAGCAGGAGAGAGAGCAGACCCGTCCAAACGACCGTGCTTCCCATTTTTTTCACCTCGAAGCCCTTTAAAGGGCACGAAACATGCATCCCCCTCTTATCCCTATATAAATGGCGGGTAACTGTTCCTACTTGTATCATGATAACTGCGAGAAAAAGAATATCTCCCAATGGACATTTGACGTAGCACATGCAAGGCCTTCCAAGGCTCACGATCGAGGAGAAGGTCCTTCTTGTCCTGGTCGAGCACCTTCGGTACATGGACGAGTTCCAGGTCCCGCCGGCCTTGACCCAGGACGGTCTGTCGGAGCTCATAGGCGTCAATAGACCGAACATAGCACGCTCCCTCAAGGCCCTGAGGAAGAAGGGTCTGATAGAGGAGCGGCTCTCCCATGTCCAGGGCCAGAGGAGGCGGAAGAAGGTCTATATGATCTCCCTCTCAAGGACAGAGACCGCGCTCAAGCTCAGGTCGGAGCTTGGCATTGCCAAGGTCACCTACAAGGGCAAGGAAAGGACCCTTGATGAACTATCATCGGAACTGGAGATGTCCATCCTGCGGACCTACCTTATGGTACAAGGAAAGGGAACTGAGAACGATAACGGTCAGGTCCCATTGGCCGGGAAGGTCAGTGAGACGAACTTCTTCGGCAGGGAGAGCGAGCTCGTTAAACTACAAGGATGGCTCAAGGACCCGAGGTCCCGGTTCGCCGTCCTATGCGGCATGGGCGGGATAGGGAAGACCGCCCTCCTCGAGCGGTTCTGTTCGACAGTGAATATCAGAAGGTGCATTTGGTACAGGTTCGTTCTGGGAAGCTCCCTCAAGGGCGTATTGCATTCGCTCGAGGTCCTGCTCGAAGCCCCTGGCCTGGGACTTGAGCTCGAACCAAGGGACGCTGCCTATGAGCTGGGAAGGGCCATCTCCGGGAATGTCATCCTGGTCCTGGACGATCTGCATCTGGCCGGCCCGGACTTCCTTCAGGTCCTTTCGTCCCTTCTGACCATGGAGCTCCCCTCTTTTAAGGTACTTGCGGCGTCAAGGAAGAAACGGACGTTCTATTCTGCCAGGGAATCTGCGGTGGAGGGCAGGGTCCTTGAGGTCCAACTGGAGGGTTTGGACGAGAACGGTTCCATGGAACTCCTCGGACATAGAGGGTTCGAAAAGGAGCAGGGCAGCATTCTCTACAAACGCAGCAGAGGGTATCCTATGGCCCTTATGCTGGCCCCGGTCGGCGACCTTTCGTACGGTGAGGAGTTCGGGCCTGATGCGGGTTCGTTCCTTCTATCGGAGGTCATTGGCAAGCTCCCGCCCGAAGAGCTATCGGTATTGAGGCTCCTATCCATCTTGAGGGTGCCCACGAGCAGAGCGCATTCCCTTGTCAATGGGGCATCCCTGAACCCGGTATCTCTCGACGAGCTCATATCAAGGTCCCTCGTAAGCAGGGGCCAGGGTGGGTACGAGGTCCATCCGGTGATATCCGACCTGGTGAGGTCCAGGACCCCAAGCGATGTCCGAACCTCGCTCCACTCTGCGGCCGCGGACCACTACTTATCGCAAGACCGGTCCACAGCAGGCCTTGTGGAGGCTTCCTACCATCTTGCGCACGCCGGAAGGATGGAGGACCTATTCTCCATGCTGGAACACAGAGGCCTACTGGCCCTCGAGGAGGGCTTCATGGAGCTTCTCCTGGTCCTTGAGGACCTCGACGCTTCGTCGCTATCGTTGACCGATAAGGCATGGTACTACCTGCTCCTTGGAACTGGTGAGTCCTGCATGGATGAGCATGCCCGGGCACTGGTGGACCTGAAGAGGGCGATCGATAGCGCAAAGAAGGGGAAATTGGACGACGCCCCGTTCTTGCTGGGCCTGGGAACATCCATGGGAAGGGTGCTCATGGCGCTGGGAAGGCAAATAGAGGCCATGGAATGGTTCTCGAAGGCATCCGATGCCTTCATCTCAATACCGGCCCCAGATGACCAGGATATGATGAACGGTGTCTGGGCGAAGAACGGCCTGGGCCTGGCCCGAAAAGGAACAGGGGACCTTGCTGGTGCATTGTCCGCCTTCGAGGGGGCACTGTCCCTCTCGATGGACTACGACCCCGGGAACATGGCTCCGTCCATCTACGGGAACATGGCATCCGTTCATATGGAGAACGGTCATCTGGAAATGTCACTTTCGTCATTGGACAAAGGTCTGGTCATATCCGATGGGCTCGATGACAGAGCGACCTCCGCCAGGCTGCATGAGGTCAAGGGGGAGGTGTTCGTCCGGGCCGGTGAGAGCGGAAAGGCCGTTGAGCAGTTCGAGCGCGCACTGGAGCTCTCATCATCAAGGGAGGACCTCCGCAAAGCCTCCGAGGGCTACCTTGACCTGGCCAGGACAGATAAAGGGCCCCGCAATTCCCTTGGCCACCGCCTTGTCACCTTCATTGGAGGGAGGAGCGACGGCCACAACGAACTCACCAGGACCTACAACAGGATATGCAGGGCGGAGCGGGCCAAGGGACAGATGCCCTCTCCAGAGGTCCACCGCAAGGCCGCCCTACTATTCAGGGAAGCGGGAATGGACCGGATGGCCGGGAAGGCCCTCAACAACCAGGGTTATGCCCTTGCGCTAAAGGGTGACATGGATGACGCCATCAGGACATACCGGCAGGCCCTGGAGCTCCTGAGGAAGGCAAAGGATGGCCGGGGGGAGGCCATAACGACGTTCAATCTGGGTAACCTCTTGGCAGAAAAAGGGGACGGAGGTCCTGCCCTGGAGCTCATGACAAGGGCCTTGTCCCTGATGAGGGAGAACGGTATGGAAAAAGAGGCACGGGAAGCGTCCATCATTTTGAGGTCGCTTTCAGCCCGCGCAACTGATAGGACCTGATGTCGTAGCACTTCCAGAATATGATCGGTCCGATCTCCCCTATCAACCATTTTGTTTAGGATATTTATATAATAGTTACATGATTCACCAAAGGGGCC
>JBFYMY010000244.1:0-5059 GCA_041304645.1 Thermoplasmatales archaeon | reverse complement strand
ATAGATAACAGGGTAGAATGGAAGTACAGCGGAACGGGTTACGGTAAGTTCGGGGACCAGAAATATTTCTCTGACGGACTGGTAAGGAAATCCTTCACATTCACATCCGGGTCGTCCAATTCGGACGGGAATGTCCTAATTCCCAGGAATGCCGAACTGATATCTGCGGATATGGACATGAGGGGTAGGTTCAGGTCAACTTCGATCTCCAATTATCAGATCGAGAAGGACCCTGCAACGATATCATTGAACGGCCATTCCGTCAAGGAGGGAGACATGAACGGGGATGGGTACCTTGATGCCGTCATATCCGATACAAGGAACAGCAGGATCATCTGGTTGGAGAATCCGGATGGGAGCACAACGGCAGATTGGACGCTCCATCTCGTATATAGCGGCTCCTATGCCTCCAACTGTTATTCGCTGGATGTAGGTGACATCGACGGTGACGGCGACCCGGATATAGCTGCCACTTCCTACAGTTCGTATGCTGTATCATGGTTCCGGAACGATAATGCGGGCAATACATGGATCAGATGCACCTTTTACACCAGTTTCTATTATGCGGGCATGGTGAAGATAGCCGATATGGACAAGGATGGGAATCCCGATATTGTCGTTTGTTCCTACTTTTATTATTATTATTACTACAATTACCCATTCATCTATCTTTTTAAGGCCCCTAACGATCCCATGTACAATGGTTCGGCCGGTCCCAGTGGTTCCACATCGGCTTGGAGGTATTATTCTATCGCATCCGTTTCTTCCTATTATTATTATGAATACACATATTTCGCATTCGATGTTGGGGACCTCAATGACGATTCTTATCTCGACGTTGTCATCGCGATCACACCCCAATACTCACCCACGTACTATGCTAACCAATTGTTGAGGTTCCTGAACCCAAAGACCCTTTCGACCTCTACATGGTCATCTCAGAACATAGATTCAAATCACAATGATGTCCGTACCATCAATATCCTGGATATCACAGGGGACGGCCTTAATGATATCTTGACAGGGTCATATGCAGGGAACGTTATCAATGTCTATGAGAACTCCAATTCGAACAAGGGCAGCTCATGGACCAAGAGAGGCCTGATAAGCGTTACCAATCCCTTTTTCATAAGGACTAGGGACTTCAATGGGGATAACAAGACCGATATAATCGTTGGAGGCGGCAGCGGTGTCTGCGAGTTTGCCGTTTATACACAAGGTTCAACATATACGAGCTGGACCAAGAACAGTGTAACAACAGCGGTCATAAACCCCATTGCCTTTGCCATACTTGATCTCGATAAGGACAATGACCTCGACTTCATGGTCGCTGGAACAACAGGGTCTCAGCTTGTCATAGTACAGACCCTATCCAAGAGCCCTGCGACCTTCAATATCCGGTGGTTGGCTGACGGAGGTGTCAAGGATATCAGGGACATAGATTTCACGGACCTGGATGATGATGGTGATACGGATATGGTGCTTTGTGCCTATAGCACAGGGTGGATAGGCTGGTGGGAGAATGATGGCACACCCTTCAATGGGGTAGGAGGGCTTTTCAGGATAGGGGCCCTAGGGAATGCCATAAAGATAATGTTCGCAGATGTGGACGGTGATGGTGACAAGGATGTTGTGGGATTATCCTCCTCACGGGTCCTCTATTGGTGGGAGAACACAGGGAACCCCAAAGGGCCATGGCCAGGACGTCAGATAGCGAACAACATCGATTCACCCTATGGTATGTATGCAGGGGATTTCACCGGTGATGGCAAGGCAGATGTGGTGACATCATCCTATGTCGGTTACACAAACTGTTATGTGAGGCTATATAAATGCCCTGCGAATCCTCTGACTGCCGGGAACTGGCAGTACAATAACATTGCTACTGGTCTGTCCTATTTAAAGAACTGCTGGGCGGACGATATGAACCTCGATGGTGACCTGGATGTTCTCATAGTTTCCGGAGCATACGGGTCAGGTTCCGCGGCCATATTGACTAACCCATTGGGCTCAAAGGACCCCATGTCCGGGACCTGGAGCGCAACAAGCATCGATTCCAGTCTCTATTACCCGGAAGATATCAAGTCCATTGATATCACCGATGATGGTTATCCCGATGTAGTACTCACCGGGTCCTATTATTATTCACAGGTTTATTGGTACCAGAGTCCCCTGGGTGACCAGGTCAATAGCTGGGTCAAGAGGAGCATAGATACCTTTCAATATTCATGGAACCTGGAAGTGGGTGATATAGGAGGGGACGGATATGCCGATATCTTGCTTAACCAGGGGTCATCTTCATCCCCTACTGCCCTTTTCTGGTACGAGGAACCTGTGGATTATACAGCGAGCTGGGCGAAGACATCCCTTGGCAGTCATTCAGGGACATGGGGCCTGGGGATCGCCGATCTTGATGGTGACGAGGTCGAGGAGCTCATTTCAACATCTAAATCACTGGATGAGGTGCGGGCCTGGAAGATAAATGCGGCCTTCCCCAGCAATGTGGGGCTGGATGTCGGTAACGATGAGACCTCAAATGACTGGTACAACAGCGGGACCCTCAAGGGAAAAAGGTCCGTCGATATCAAACAGGCCTTGCAAGATATCGTAGATACCGAACCTACCTCGGTCAAGATAACCACTGATAAATGGGGTACAGAGATGATATCGGTCCCGTTCCAGATAACGACCGGGACCGCAGGAAGGGTCCAGATGGAGAACATCAGAATAACCTATGAGGCAACGGTGACCATAGAACAGGACGGGAACGGGAAATCGCTCTCGAAGGTACTCGACAGACTGATACCTGATTACACCTCCGAAAAGGAGGACCTGATGAGGATCTATGTCCGGGTCGGGTCCGAATCCAAAGGCAGTCTTTATGTCGATTCCCTCCATGTGGAGTACAATGCCATACCTAAACAGATCAGGAACCTACCACCTATCATCGTTGACGAGGAGACCATAACGGTGCTCCCGTTCAAACTTGAGGACCATTTCAGGGATGATTACACCGAGCCAAAGGACCTGGTCTATACCCTTAGATTGTCCGGCCAGAACGCCAATAAGGTCTCTGCAAGGGTTGTTGAGAACCAGATAGTCCTCGACACTACCGTGACCAAGGATTTCTATTCGCGTTCCAGCGAACCCTATGACATATATGGCAGACTGCAGGTCACAGACGGCGGCGGGCCCAATGGCGTCCCTTCAAGGACGTTGACCCTAAAGGAATTCCCCATAATCGTGAGGAACGTAAATGACCTTCCGCGCAACACAGGGAACAAGCTACCAACCCTAACTGCCTTGGAAGGTAAGGAAACTGTCGTTGTGGACCTGGACGATCACGACCTCTTCATGGACGTCGATGGTGACCCGATCCAGTTCCATCTTGAACCTAGGTTCGGTCCCTCCTATAACGAGAGCGCGCTGTTCAAGATATTCTGGACCAAATCCACGAACGAGCTTACGGTATCCCTTTCGGAATCGTCCGATTGGACGGGAGAGGTCGAGGTCAGGATGTACGCCTACGACCAGGTCCTCATCCCTTCGATCAACAGTCGGGTCGACTTCGTCGTCGAGGTCTTGAATATAAATGATCCTCTTTCCTGGTCGGCCCAGATCCCGGTCCTGGAGATAGAAGAGGACAGTTCGCACTCAAGGGCGATCGAACTCACACAATATGTTTTCGATCTGGATACCCCAAGGCGAGATATGGATATCGATCTGATCAGACAGACCAACATCTCGTTCTACTGGGTCGGCCTAGAATACCTCGACAATGGCCTTGTCTATCTGGCCTTGGAGCCAAGGCTAGAGAACTGGTACGGTTGGATCGATGTAACCCTGACCGCCTCAGATGGGGAGTTCTCCAGTGAGGTCATGATGAAGGTCCATGTCCTCCCAGTGAATGACCTGCCTACGATATCGATCATCGAACCGCTAGAGAACGGCAGGGTGGGGGGCACGGAGTTCTCCATCTTGGGTGAGGCCTTCGATGTGGAGAGTATCCAGTGGGTCGAGGTGTTCTTCGAAGGTACATGGCACCGTACCCGAACGACCTATTCATGGGGCTATACGCTCAAGACCCCGTCCTATTCCGTTCTTACCGAGGACATACCTCTACAGGTCAGGGTCTACGACGGTTTCGAGTATGCCTATGCCTATGTCAATATTACAGTGCTCCCCCAGTCCCTCGAGATGGATCCCGACTATGACGATGACGGTTGGCCGAACAATATGGACAAGTTCCCATATGATCCATCGGAATGGAAGGACTCTGACAGGGACAGTGTAGGGGACAATATGGACGAGTTCCCTTTCTCTGCGATATGGTGGCAGGACTTCGATAAGGACGGATATGCGGACCAAGCGGACACACACCCTTACGACCCCGAAAGGTGGAACGATAAGAACGATGACGGCAGGAACGATGACCTCCCGCCACCGCCCCCCAGAGAGACCAGAACGGAGCAGAAGAACGATAGTATGATAGTAGTGGTCCTTTACGTACTGGCCGTCCTAGCACTATTGGCGGTCATCCTTTCTAGCTATCTTTTCATAGTCAAGCTCAGGGCTTCCAATGACCCCAGGAAGATGGCCAAGTTCTACAACAGACAGCAGAAATGGAGGATGAGGAGGCACGACCTCTTGGAAAAGCTTCCGCTCGCATCGATGACCTACCAACCGGCGGAGAGAGGCCCTATCCGACCCACTATCGGGTCAAAAGGTCCTTACCAGGATTTCAGACCGGCCCCAGTACAGGTTCCGATGGCCTCACAGCTTGCGCAGACGAACAGACCCTCACTTCCGCCAGCCCAAAGGCCCCCAGTCAGTAAATGAGCGATAGGGAACATCATGGTCAGGTACGCTTAGACCCTGACATATCCTTCTCTATAGCTTAAAATAAATATTGCGTGTTCATTGCACCTGAGGTACGGTTCCTTGATGGGGGTGCCCGACAGATGCTCATGGACGACCTGATATATTGCGGAGCACTGCGCTTCGGTGATTTCACACTGACCTCCGGGGCAAAGAGCAGGTACTATGTCGATATCAAGAG
>JBFYMY010000243.1:0-4929 GCA_041304645.1 Thermoplasmatales archaeon | reverse complement strand
CGCCGCCGCCGGGTGCGAACGGAAAGGCCTCCGTATGGTCGCGTATAGGAACGGAATCCGATGCGACGATAAGGGCATATCTTGCCAGACCGGAACGGATATGGCTGTCGGCCACATGCATAGCGGTAAGCACTCCGCATCCGCTGTTCAGGATATCGAACGCGAAGGTCGCCTTCTCCCCGTTGCTCAAACGGTTGAGGCTCAGCTTCGACTGGATGAACGATGCGATGGCCGGCTCTCCGATGTTCTCGTCCCTGTAGATGCCGCAGAAGATGAGGATGCCTATCTCGGACGGGTCAATGCCAGAGCGGTCCAGGCACTTCTTGGCCGCTTTGACCCCCATCGAAATGGACCCGCCCCTGAATAGGGGAGCTCGCCCCATCCCCGCGAAGGCCGCGGACCTAATCATGGATCCCATAACGGTCCACCAGATCGTCCATTGTGAAGATTATTACCCCCACCACAAGCCCCGATGCGAAGCAGAGGAGCATTATCCGCTCCCCCTTCTTCACCCTGCCTCCCTTCAACATATCGTACAGGGCCAGGAAAACGGTCGTTGAGGCGGTGTTCCCGTACTCCATGAGGTTAATAACTACGTTCCTGGGCGTGACCTTGAATTTGTCAGCGAGCTCCTTTATCCCCTTCCGAATGGAGCTCTTCGAGGTCTGATGCGGGATTATATGGTCTATCTTGTCAAGTGTCAACCCTGCTCTCACCAGTGCCCCCCGGACCAGTTCCGGGGCATGCTCTATGGCGACCTTGTGGATCTTCCGCGCCTTGGCGACCATGACGCCGCCTATCTCGGATTTGAGGGGTTTCCCTATGCAGAGGTCGCAGAACTTGGCTAGTGTCGTGAACTGGGAGACCGCCATTCCCTTGTTCGGTTCGTTGGCCCGCTCCAGGATGACGGCAGCTCCTGCGTCTCCCACGGTGAGCGAGGCAAGCTGCCTGCTCGCTATGGAACGGACCGTCCTTGCCGCGCTGTTGCTGATAGGAGTGATGTGCTCTCCGCTCACGACCAGGCCGTTCTTGAAGGTCCCGTTCTGTATGTAACCGTTCAGGACCTCGACGCCCGTCAGCATCCCGGCGCAGGCGTTGTTTATATCGAATACCATCGCGTTCGTTGCGCCTATCGCCTGCCTGATGTAATGGGAGAGGGGCGGCTCGTAAACGATCATCTTACCGCCCTTGGACCTGGAGATGGAGCAGTTAATTATGACCTCTATGTCCTTGGGCTTGTACTTCGAATGGTCAAGGCAGTTCTTCGCCGCGCCCAATGCGAGCGTATAGGAGTCCTCCCCGGGGGAGCATACGCGTCTTGCGTGGATACCGGTGAGCCTCTCGAGGTCCAGTCCTATCCTGTGCTTCATGGTCTTCATCAGATCAGAAGTGGTGAGGGACCGTGATGGGACCTTGACACCGACGCTCTCGAACCGTGAGACCGGAACCTGCATTTGCATCCTATGCACCCCGGACCGGCCAGACCGGTCCATCCACCCTCATCATCCGCCTTCCAATGAAGACCGTTCATTTAAATAGAGGGGGCTTGGACAGAAAAGGTCACACCTTATATTACTTTTCGGTAAATGGCCAGACAGGTACATCCCTTGGAAAACCCTTCAGGGCCACATCATTAAATATGGAATGCGTGTATTGTTCGGGCGGTGCACCCATGTTCTCCAAGAGGATGGAAGGCATAGAACTGTCAGGCCTCAGGAAGATGTTCGAGCTCGTCAACAAGGATTCGGTGAACCTGGGCCTGGGCGAGCCCGATTTCCAACCGCCTCAGGAAGCGTTCACCGGTGTGAAGGATGCTCTGGACAGGGGCATGAACAAGTACGGCCCAACGAACGGCATAATGCCCCTGAGGGAGGCCATCGCTCACAGGCTAAAGAGGTACTGGAAGGATGTCAAGGCCACCAATGTCGTCATAACCAGCTCGGGGTCGGAGGCGCTCTTCTCCAGCTATCTCACATTCCTTGACCCCGGTGAGAACGTCCTTGTCCCGGACCCCGGTTTCGTTCTCTACAGACCCCATGCTCGCCTCTGCGGGGCCAAGCACAAGGACTACGGGCTGACCATAGAGAACGAGTTCAGACCGGACATAGATGAGATGAAGAAGCTGACGGATAGGAGGACGAAGCTCATCGTCGTCAACTCACCATCGAACCCCACGGGCGGCATGATAACGAGACAGGACAGGGACGATATCATAGACCTGGCAAGGGACAGGGACATAGTCATCATATCCGATGAGGTCTATGACGCCATGGTCTATGAGGGGAACACGCACCATTCCTTCCTCGGCGCCTACGAGAAGGCCGTGGTCGTCAATTCATTCTCCAAGATCTTCGCCATGACCGGGTGGAGGATGGGATATGTGACCGCCGAGGAGGAGCTCGTTAACAAGATATCCCTCGCTCACTACCACATGGTCGCTTGTCCATCGACACCTATACAGTACGGAGCGCTGGCGGCACTTAAGGGGTCATCGAAGTTCATCACATCGATGGTCAGTGAGTTCCAGAGGAGGAGGGACCATATAACCAAGCGCCTCAAGGGCATATCCGGTTTCAGGACCCTGTCCCCCCCGGGAACGTTCTATTCGTTCCCAGCATATGATCTCAGAAAGGACCAAAAGCCCATCAGCTCTTTGGACCTGGCCTTAGAACTCGCACAGAACGGGCTCATCTGCTCCCACGGTTCGACCTTCGGTCCTAGGGGCGAATACCATCTCAGGTTCTCCTTCGTGAACACGATAGAGCAGATAGAGAAGGGCATGGACATCCTTGAGGACACGACCAGACCTTACTCCTGATCCCATCAGTGTACGGTCCTCAGGCACAACGGAACGACCGATATCTTCAGTTCCCTTGCGAACCCCCCTTCACCATCCACATGATAGGGCAGGTCGCGGTCCATGCCTCTGACCCTGAGCCTCCTGGTCTGACGGTAGGTCGTCTCCTTCTTCCGGATATGTTCGCCCTTCATTGCGGTCCTTATGTTCAGGACCGATCTTAGCCTCCCCACATGCCTGCAGATGCTCACATCGAGAAGACCGTCGTCCATCCTGGCAAGGGGGGTCAATCTGAAACCCCCGCCGCATGTGGTCCCGTTCCCCACGGTGAAAAGGCCGACGCTATGGACCGCGGGGCCCTCACCCTCGAAAGCCACCTCCACGTCATAGGGCTTGAAATGACCGACCACCTTCAGTGCGGCGAGAGCGTAGGTGAAAAGCGGGCCGTACCTGAGGACATGATGGCGCTTCCTTGCCACTTCGTGGTTGACCTCGGCATCAAGGCCCATCCCTACCACGTTCAGGAAGAGGCGCCCGTCCAGGCTGCCCATGTCCAGGGACCGCGCACCACCTATGACGATGTCGCGGAGGCTTCTTCCCATGTCCCTGTGCCGGGATATGGAAAAGAGCGTATCGTTCCCCGAACCCACCGGGACTATGCCCAATGCGGTCCTTGAAAATGCTATCCCGGATGCAGCTTCCATGACCGTACCGTCCCCACCGGCGGCGGTCAGCACATCGACCCCGGACCCGGCTGCCTCCTTTGCCGCATCCAGGCAGTCCCCCTTCCCCGAGGTCCTCCGGACCTCCAAATCGATCCGGACACCTTCAACGGATGCGGTCCTTCTCAAACGGTCGGAGACAGAGTAAGCATCAAGGCCGGACCTGCCCACCCCGGCAGAGGGGTTGAAGACCAGGAGGATGCTCTTTGCATCGGGCATCGGGGCTCTCCTCTATCATCCGTCGGGGGGCGGTCTGCGCTTCCCGAGTATCCGCCCGGAGCCCTTCTCCCTGAAGAATATCCGCCTCCTGCCACCGACCTCCCGGACTATCTCTATGTTCCTGGATACCCATACCCCAAAAACGGCGGCGAACACCAGGACAGCGGCAACGAAGAGGATGGGGAGGAGAGGGATGGAACTTCCGCTAGGCAGCCCTAGGGGCCCATCGTCGTCATCAGGCACCTCCTCCCTCTGAACGGTGACCGTGAAGCTCGCCTGGACCTGGGCCGTGTTCAGCTGGTTTGTGAGCGTGAGCTTCACCGAGAACGTCTGGGCAGCGCCGTCCTTGACATCGAAGGGGACCGTAACGACGACCTTGAACGGATATATCTCCCCCGGAACGACATTGGGATATGTTGTCTTGGACAGCTGCGCCTTCCAATCCCCGCCGGTCACGCCTAAGGTCGCCGTCAGGTCGAGCAGGGTGTCGAGGCCGTTCTTCTCCGCAACTCGGAACTGCCCGTCTATGTTCAGTATGGTATCGTTCCTCCCCTCGACGAACACCTGCCATTCAGGTTGGACCTCTATGTCCCCGGATATGGTCGATGGCGCTCCGTTCACCGATGTAGCGGACATAATGCAGAACAGAGATATGACCGCTAACAGGAACGGGCCCCTGCCTCCCATGGACCTTCATCCGCAAGCTGGTTCATCAAGTTTTCCCGGAACATCATTCGACGGTGACCGATTTCGCAAGGTTCCGGGGCTTGTCTATGGCGCATCCCCTCAGGTCCGCAGCGTGGTACGCCAGCAGCTGTAGGATGACCGATATCGGAATGGGAGAGAACATTGGGGGGACCTGGGGGTAGTATATCACCCTGTCCGTGTACTTGGATACCTCCCGGTCCCCTTCGGGGGCAATGGCCAGTACGGGTGAACCTCTTGCCGAGCACTCTCCGATGTTGCCCAGTATCTTATCGTAGGTGTGGTCCTTCGTGACGAGAGCCACCACCGGGGTCCTATCGGTCAGCAGTGCCAGCGGCCCGTGCTTGAGCTCGCCAGCGGGATAGCCCTCGCAGTGGATGTAGGATATCTCCTTCATCTTCAACGCACCTTCTAGGGCGGTAGGGTAGTTGATGTACCGTCCAAGGTAGAAAGCGTTCTCTGCCCCTCTGAACCATTCTGCCTGCT
>JBFYMY010000242.1:0-3295 GCA_041304645.1 Thermoplasmatales archaeon | reverse complement strand
ACGGCCAGGGCCGACCCGGCGATGGTGATGGACATCTCTAAGGGGCTCGTATGGGAGCGGAACAGCTGCAGCCAGTCCCTGATGTTACCCATATGCTATCGTCCTTGGAACGTACACTGCTTATTTCCCCTTTGCCCAATCCATGGATAGGCAAGGCCGGAGCATGGGATATGAGGGAATAATTGGCCACAGCGAAGGGGGTTAGATATCTAACAGCATTGACAACCCCCCGTCCTTTTGGCAGCGAGCGGATGAACTCCCCCACCATCCTAAAGGCGCTACCTGATCGGAAGAAGAGGTCCGGGTCGAAGGTCCTGGCGATGGAAGAGAGGGAGCCTATAAGCCCTTCCAGGACATGATCGCTCACCCTGTCTAGCATCCTCTGCCTGACCGCCATCCTCTTCCGGAGGTCGTTAAGGATATGGGCCTCCATCAAGCCTCTGTAGGTTCCCAGTGGGTCCTCAGCAGCCGACGAAATTCCCGCAAGGTGACCGGAGACTATGGCATTCATCATCCCGAACCCGAGCATTGGGTCCGTGGTCCTTGCCGCCTCCCCGACAAGCAAGACCTTCCCCATCCCCATAGGTCCACCGGACCTGACCGGAATGCTCCCTAGGACCGTCCCCATCCTCTCGGTCCCTTCGAGCCGTTCCCTGATGGAAGGGAGCGCAAGGAAACGATCCAGGTAGGTTCGAGGACCTGAGTCCTTCGGCATCAGATGAGGCCTCAAGGTCGTCACCACTGTCGCCTCATCCTTGGAAGCCAGGACGTAGGCGTACTCTCCCGGACAAAGGCGGCTCCCCAGCCAGCACTCCGCGGTCCCGGGATCGAATCCGTGTGGACCCTTGAAATGGTATCCAAGGCCCAGAGCGATGTCATCCTTCCCAAGGGGGTCCGTGACGCCCAGACCGGCGTTGGTGCTCCTGCCATCGGCCCCTATGACAACTCCTGCACGTAGCCTGTAGGGAACGCGACCGCGCGTTATCCGAACCGTCCCATCGGTTTGAACGGTATTGACCCTGGTCCCTGTCATCACTTCGATACCTTCCCTCCGGACCCTTTCAAGCATCTGATGGTCCATGGAACCCTTACCCCGCCTTCTCATGAAATGGCCGTGGAGCTTTTTTAGATGGAACGAGAACGTATCTCCCGAAGGGCCGTGGACTAGGCCTCCTTTATAAGGGTAGGCTGGTTCGAGGTCGAAGCCTATCCTGGAAATGAGCTCAAGGGCATCCTCTTTCTGGGTCAGGTTCTGGAGGGCCTCGAAGCTCGTCCTATCATACGTGAGCATCTCCTCCTCGGTCCTCTTTTCTATGAGAAGGACAGCGAGCCCTTCGATAGAAGCGCTAAATGAAGCGGCGCACCCGGCTGGCCCAGCGCCTACTACTATCACATCGTACTCATTTCTGCGATAACTAGACATAAGGGACAGAAAGGAATGGAAAACAATATTTATACTGATTAATATATTAACCATATTCATATACGATAATAGGATGGAACAGAATGGGCGATAACCGAATGAAGCTGGTCACGGTCCGCTATCGTCCCATGGACCTCCGCGAGCTCGGATACCTTGAGTTCTTCAAAGAGGTCGAAAGGGCCATCGTGCTCGCCCCCATTGCCCTCATGCCAGAGCGGACAGCTATTCTGGTGGTCATCAAATGGAGGTCCGGACCTGACCTCACATGGTTGAACCAGAGCTCGTTGATAGAGAAGGTGCAGGAGATGGGACAGGTCAAGGACGGGACCATGTACCTGATCTTCGGGAGGGAGGACCCCTGGTACTTCGAGCTCTTAAGGACAGTTATGGAGGAACTGAGGGTCTTCATCCATTGGCCCATAGTCCTCATGCTGGAGAGGACGGAGATAACGTTCCTTGGTCCCATTGACAGCATAGGGAAGCTCATGGGCATCTTCAAGGACCTAAATGTGGAAGTGGACATTAGGTCCATCAGAGGGTATGATCCAACGAGGACCGGCCCCTTCAATGACCTTACTCCGCTCCAGTACGACTGCCTAGTCTCGGCATACAGGTCCGGGTTCTTCGACGACGACAGAAAGGTGACCCTGGGTGATCTGGCCAAGGGGAGGGGAATTTCGAGCGCCGCATACATGAAGACGCTGAGGAGGGCACAGAAGAACCTCATCAGTGGATTGCTGGATGCGGTTTAATTCAAAGTATCGCATATTATGTTGACGTAACATCTGGGTCTAACACAATGATCTCAGTTATACGAGACCTTACGATGGACCGGTAAGTACGGTCACTTCGGATCTATCATTAGAATCTTAACCTATCTCCTACATCCCTCGATCCAGATAAGGTGATATTTAAATCCCTGTACCTTCCCTTCACCTCTCCAGCCCCCAATGTAATAAACATCAGGATGATTCAATTTTTTTATGTAATGATTACTTTGCTACTTGGTTTGATATCGAGGGCTTCCCTTATCCTCACCGGAATGATCAGTTTGAACATAGGCGTAAGGGTCATGATATCCCAGGTCTGATACCTTAGATCAGATAGAAAAGGGGTTTGAAGAACAAGAAGGCAGTGATGAAGAAGAAAGCGACGAACACCAACTCGAACACTGCTATTCTCTTCACATCCTTCTTGGTCACCTTCCCTAAAAGCAAAGATACAATGAGAAGTGGAAGTATCCCGATGACATTGATAGGTGAAAGGCCGACTACGAGACCATAGGTCTTCCAGTTCTTGTTGAAGAAGAACAGACCGAGGATGGCCGCAATTATTACGGATAATGCGATGAATGCAATGACCCTCTCGGGGTCACCGTAGAAGAACTCCCTTTCATGCCCCTCTCTTAGCTCCAATACTTCTTTAACCTTCTCAGGTTGTCCCTCCTTGAAGTAGATATCTTTTGTGTAATATGAAGCTGGAGCATCTATATTGACATAGGTGAACCTTCCGTCCCACCTATCCGAGTAGAGCACTTCATTGAACCTGTTCCCTTCACCATACCTTGTTGTGTATCTGTCCAAGTAGGTCACTTCAGTCCTCTTCATCAGATCTTTATCTAGGTCAGGTTCGCTGTGACTGGTTAATATGATGTCCACTGGGACCACTGTTTTTCCATAGACGCTTGTCAGGACCATGGGGTAGAAAGGCCGCTCAGACGGGAAATTGATGTAGAGCGAGGGGTGGATGCCTTCCTCAACGTTATCAGTCACTCTGGTGATGATGAAACTGTTGTTCGACCCCGAATAATGCTGTAGGGGGCCTATGGCAGAAGGCGGAAGCTCGAATCCAAGCTTTTTCAAATGCTCGTAG
>JBFYMY010000241.1:0-4821 GCA_041304645.1 Thermoplasmatales archaeon | reverse complement strand
GGTATGCCCTGGGAGCGATCACTGGTACCATCTCCCTCACTGATACCGAGGGGACCTGGGAAGGCCTCCTCATGTCCCCCCTTCTCATGGTCCTGTTCCAATTCCTTGCGATCATAATGACAGCCGTTCTCGTGTACAGGGGTGTGAAGAAAGGGGTCGAGAACGTAAATATGGTTCTCATCCCCGTCATGTTCGTCCTTGTGATCGGCAGCATGATATGGGCATTGCTGCAGCCTGGAGGCTTTGGTGGGGTAGCCTACCTCTTCACGCCCAAGGTGAAGTACCTGCTCTCGGCCAAGACGTGGGTCGCAGCGCTGGCCCAGTGCGCCTGGTCCTGCTCGGCAGGCATGGGGATGGCCATAACCTTCGGGGCCTATTCCAAACGCAAGGAGGATACGACCCTGAACTCGTTCCTCACCGGTCTGGGTGATACCACCTTCTCCCTCCTCATAGGTATCATGATATTCTCCACGGTCTTTGCTCTCTCACCGTCGGTGGACTCCGCCTACGCCGCGGTGGAGGAGGGGGGTTCGGGTCTGACCTTCATCCATATCCCGAAGCTCTTCGGGGGTCTTGGCACGTTCGGCTTCCTTCTCGCCTTCATCTTCTTCCTGGTCATGTCGTTCGCAGCTCTGACCTCTATGATATCCACCTATGAGGCGGCCCTGAAGAACTTCACCGATGCAGGTATGGACCGAAAGAAGGCCGTAAGATGGCTCACCGTCCTCCTGTTCATCTTCGGACTGCCGTCCGCCCTGATAGTCGCACAGGTGTCCGGGCATCCTCTGCCCGTCTTCCTTGACCATCAGGACTACGTATGGGGCATGGGGCTTGTCCTATCGGGGGCATTCATCTACTATCTTGTCGCCAAGTACGGGATATCACGGTTCAGGGAGAAGGTGATGAACAGCAGGTATTCGGACTTAAAGGTCGGTAAATGGATGGAGTACATATTGAAGTATGTCATTCCCGTCGAGATAGTCCTTCTCGGCGGTTGGTACATAGTCCAGTCCGTTCTGGCCGATCCGTTCGAGGAGTGGTGGATATCGGGCCCCATCAGTTTGGGACTTCTTGCGTTACAGTGGGCGGTCGCGCTTTTAGTGCTCATGTACCTCTGCAGGAAAATGAACGTTCGGATGGTCGATCGGGACTTCGATCCCGATTCTTCCATGGACGAGGATATCAAAGAGGAAGAGGCCGCAGAGAGGGGGGAGGCCATCGTGCTCGAGAGCCCCCAGGGAGCTTGAAGGTGTGAGCCATGGTCACTACCGAAGAGAGCGAACAGAAGGTCATAGGGTTCCTTCGCCTGATGGGTGAGAGCACCACCTCCGAGATAGAGGAGCATTTCAGGGGCAGGGGGGATGATTGCCCCGACGGAGCGGTCAAGGTCCTCATGAGGATGAAGGTCAAAGGCCTGATAAAGAGCAGGATGGACAGGGAGCGCCGCGGGTGGGTCTGGTCCGTGGTCGATGGGGCCATACCCCCTGTGTGAAAAACTTTAGATATTCTGGTTATTATGCTAGTAAGAAAGGTAGACCTGGGATATTCAGCAAGCGATGGGGTGAACGCATGTCAGCATCGAAAAGTAAGGGTCAAATAGCGGGTAAGAAGTGGATGCCAGGGCTAACGGTCGCCCTGTTCATGTTCATCTCAGGGCTGGCCATCCTCATACCGACCGAGCTCTCTGCCGCCGGTCTCGATGTGAGCGGTGGGTCCATCACCGAGGATGTTATCTGGGCCCTATCGGACTCGCCGGTCAACGTTCTGGGCAGCCTGAGCGTCGCCCAGGGAGCCAGATTGAAGATAATGCCCGGTGTGGATGTGGTGATGGCCGAGGGGACCCATCTGGAGGTCCAGGGCAGGCTTGATGCAACTGGTACGAGCTCATCTCCCATCACTATCAGGTCATTGACCTCTTTCGATAGGATAAATGTGACCAAGGGCGGCAACGCCACATTGGAGCATGTAGGTCTCCTTGGCTCGACAAGGGGTCTGTTGGTGGAGTCGACAGGTTCGAAGCTGATGGTGAAGAACTCGACGGTCCAGTCCGCAGGGACCGGGATAACGGCCCAGTCGGGGTCGGAAGCATGGGCCGTCAGCTGCCGGTTCCTGGCGTCAAGGAACGTGAGCGTGGCCGGGGCCAAGGTCCACGAAGGGAACTGGCTGTTCTTCAGGGCGTTCAGGGACGATAACCTCAAAGGCTACCCCGGGGTAGAGCTGGAGGTTACCGCCACAAAGCCTCAGGCCTATTCCTGGACCATCTTTGATTCCAAGTCGGGGGACCCCGATACGGATAGCAGCGGAAAGCTGGGACCGGTGATCATAGAACAATATGTCCATGAAGGTTCATCCTCCGGTTCCAGGGTGGTCATCCAGCTGAGGATGTGGGAAAAGAATTGGTTCAACATCGAATACCCCATCTACATGGGTTCGGACCTGTACTACAACTGGAGCCTGGACCTCACGCCCCCGCCCTCTCCCTACAATCTGAGCGTCAAGGAGAGGGGTGACCATTGGATAAGGTTAGAATGGGAGATAGGCAATGTCCCTGACCTGAAGGAGTTCAATCTGACCTACAAGCTGGACTGGCAGGCCGATAAGGATTACTCGACCATATCTGTTTCGAACACACTGCGCAGCCACAATCTGACCGGTCTGGTCGAGGAGATGCTGTATGATATCAAGCTCAACGCCCTTGATTTCGGCGAGAACCCGTCACCATATTTTGGCCCTATTAAGGTCAAGACCCTGGACCTCACCGCTCCAGACCCGCCAGAGGACCTGAGGCTTGTCGGTAGGGGAGGTACATGGGTCAGCCTAGCGTGGGATGAGAGCCCCTCGTTCGATGTTCAGGGATACAAGGTCCTCAGGAACGGGACAGCCGGCAGCAAGGTCGAGCTGGCGGACATTCCTGGAAGGATGAAGACCGATGTCAATATTACAGGGCTGTCATCCGAGATGAACTATACCTTTTGGGTCGTTGCATATGACGATGCCGAGGACCCGAACCTCTCGGGTCCCAACGCATCCATTCTGGTCAGGACCCTTGATATCACACCCCCGGTGGCCCCCGAGTTCGAGCTATGGTTCATAGACCCTCTCCAGTATGGGCCAGGTTCGCTGTTCTATAACGGGACGAACGTTGGCCTGAGAGGTAGGGTCCCGGGGGAGGACAGGGACTTCGTTGACGTTTTCGTGAACGGGGACAAGTATCCGTTACCAGAGGGGGTGTCAAGGTTCACAACGGCCAAGGGGAACTTCTCCTTCTTCGTCCAGCTCCCAGAGGGAACGGCGGCCCTTAGGGTGAGGGCTGTCGATCCAGCCGGGAACATAGGGCAGCTCTCGGAGGAGAGGTCCGTCGTGATCGACACCCAGCCCCCATCGCTCGAGATCTGGCAGAAGGGGTCTCCGACCTTGATAGTTAACAAGGATGAAACGTTCACTTTGAACTGCACGGTGAACGATCCAAACGGTATCGACAAGGTCAGCTGGGTCGTGAAAGGCCCATCGTTCCTGAGAGAGCTTGACGGCGAAGAGGTAGAGATGGACCTTCCGCTCGGTGAATATTCGGCCATGTGCATGGTCACCGACAGGGCTGGCAACACAGCGGTCTCGACCTTATCGATATCATCAATGGTCCCTGATACCACTCCCCCGTCGGTCATGGCATCCCAGCCCACCAATGGTTCGACGGTCGATCTGGACATAGAGATGTGGGTCCGGTTCTCGGAGGTCCTCGATTGGGATGGATTGGTCGCCTCGCTCAACAAGATAGGGGCGGGTTCGGACCAGGTGATCATCGACCTCGTTCTGGACCCTGCCAACCTGACGGTGAAATTCTATCTCAGGGAGAATCTGGAGGACTCGACCCTTTACAGGCTCTCCATCAGCAGCATCTTTGACCTTAGGGGGAACAGGGCGGAGGACATCATCATAGAGTTCAGGACCGTAGATAAGGAGAAGATAGACACCGACAATGACGGCATCCCTGATTATTTCGAGGTCCTTCACATCTCCTTCCTATCGCCTTCGGACCATACGGATGCCGGAAAGGACAAGGACAAGGACGGACTGACCAACCTGGAGGAATACAAGGCAGGGACCGACCTCGAGGACCCTGACAGCGACAAGGACGGGATGGACGATGGGTGGGAGGTAAGATATGACCTTGACCCGTTGTCCAACTCAGATGCGATGATGGACCTGGACGGCGACGGTTATTCGAACCTTGATGAATACAAAGCGGGGACCGACCCGACCGACCGTAACGATAGTCCGGGTTCGTCAGGAGATGATAAGGTCCCTCTCTGGATGATCATCCTGGGGATAGTTGTCGTGGTACTTCTCATTGGCGTGATCATAGGATCGGTGGTCATCTTCTCCAGGAGGGGAGGAAGTGATGAGAGCGGACCTCTTCAGGGCGCTTCTGAGGTGACCGAGCCAGGATCGGAAGCTCCTTCAGGCACCGATATCGATGAATGCCAGGAGTGCGGTGCCCCACTGGAAGAAAGCGGGATCTGCCCCGTCTGCGGAAGCGCTTCCGGGCCTAAGGCAGGTGTCTTGAACGATGATATGTCCCAACCCTTGGATGATGAGACCCGAACTGAACCAACGCTAGAGGATGAGACAGAGGGTCCGGAAGCATCGGATGAGGAAGGACGACCCCTTGAAGGGGGGGCGGAGCCGCCTGAAGAGGATGATGTGATATAGGCAAGGTCCTGACCGACCCAAGGCATATCTTGGAGATCACGACGGCACCGGCCGTTCAAAGTCGGGACAAATGCCCTGTTCTTGAGATAAAATAATGAAAAATTATTTATC
>JBFYMY010000240.1:0-5105 GCA_041304645.1 Thermoplasmatales archaeon | reverse complement strand
TATGGCAGCTCTTCCTGAGGGAGGAGCTCGGTCTCGACCTGTTCCAGATAGGCATCGTTCAGGCCGTCAATGCCCTGACGCAGTTCGCTTCCATGTACATCCTTGGCGACAGGGTCCGGCCGGGAACCTCCCTGGTCCTTGGACTGTTCCTAACGGCCCTGGCGGTCCTCTCGTTCCTTCTGATAAGGACCTTCCCTCTATTCCTTGTGACGCAGGTGGTGCTCGGGATGTCCTGGGCAAGCCTCTATGTCGGGGCGCTGCGGTCCATGATGGAAAGGAACCCGGAGCGCTCCACCGCCTCGGGTCTGCTTTCGAGCACGATAAGCGCAAGCGCCCTCATAGGCCCGCTATTATCGCTCATCATCGTATGGCTCATGCCAAGCTCCTCGTTCGAAGCCCCCATGGTCCTTACGGTCATGGCATCATTGGGGGCCGTTCTCCTCTATCTGTCCCTTGACGGAGGACCATCGGGCGGTCGGCCCGAGGTCAGGGGGGTTTTTCAATAGATTTATCTAGGTCATCCCCGCTCAATGTGGCATGGCCCAGTCCACGGGCGGCGTCCCCCTCTACCACCACCCAGATTACGAGAGGATGACACAGACACCGGGTCATCCCGAATCTCCGGACAGGGTCACGTCCATAATCGCCGCTCTGAGGAAGGCCGCCGTCCCGTACGAAGTAAAGGAACCCTTAGAGGCCACGGCCGAGGACATGCTCCTGGTCCATGACAGGAAGCATGTGGACCTTGTTAGGGACTTCGGCCTGGGCTTCATGGACCCGGACACCTTCCATTACGATTACACCTACGGGCTCTGCATAAGGGCGCTGGGTGGGACGATAGGGGCCGCGAAAGAGGCGGTAACGGAGAGGAGGGCGACCTTCGCCCTGCCCCGCCCGCCCGGGCACCATGCCGGAAGGGATTACAACATGGGGTTCTGCTACATCAACAACGTCGCCATAGCGGCCAGGGTCCTCCAGAGGGACTTCGATGATGTAAAGAAGGTGGCCATAGTCGATATAGACGCCCATCATGGGAACGGCACCAACGACATATTCTACGACGACCCATCCGTCCTCTACATATCGACGCATCAATGGGGCATCTTCCCCGGGACGGGACATCAGAGCGAGAGCGGTTCGGGGAAGGGTTTGGGGAGGACCGTCAACCTGCCGCTCATAGGCGGTGCTGGGGACCCTACCTTCATACAGACCTATGATGAGATAATCGAACCCGTGCTGAAGGCCTTCTCCCCCGATGCCATCATAGTGTCCCTTGGCGGCGACTCGCATATCATGGACCCGCTCACAGGTCTTTCCCTTTCGACCCCTGGATATCTCAAGCTCACTGGGTCCCTCTTCGAGTTCGCTAAGAAGAACGTCTCGAGCAGGATTTCGTACATCCTTGAGGGCGGATACCACACACGCGCCCTCGGCGAGGTATTTGCCGGGTCCATGAACCAGGTCCTTCCCGAGCCTCTGCCCTTCAAACCCATCTATCAGGAGACCCGCGAGAGCGTCCCCGATGCTGGCAGGATCAGGGAGTTCAGGGAGGTCCAGTCCTCCTTCTGGGGGATCTAGCTCACCTGTTGCTCTTCCTCTTGGACCGCTCCTTCCTCACCTGCTTCTCTATGGTACCGAAGGCATTGCCTATCGCCACCAGCAGGTCATAATCATAGCTCTCCCTTGAGATGACGTGGTCCGGGGTCGTCACCTTGATGTTGACGGTGTACTTGTCATCGTCCTCGCGGTGGTGGTGGTGCCTGATCCTCACAGTCACCGAGCTGACGGGCGTCAGCTTCTCCACTTTAGAAAGGGCCTTCGATATGATGGTCTGGAGCTCGGATGCGTCCAGCATCTTGGCATCCTCCAGGCCTGCGACCTGGATCAGAGGTCCGCCGGTCACTGGCCCCCTCAACAGCACCTCCAGTATGTCGACCTCGGAGACGGAACCTACGAGCCTGTCACCTTCAAGGATGTAAGCAAGGTCCATCCGCTCTCCCAGGATCAGGTCCACAGCCCTCTTGACGCTGTCCGACCTGTTCAAGGTCTTGGGATAGGTGGTGAACGAACCCACATCCCTGTCCCGTATGGTGCTCTCTCCATGGAAGTCGCCCCGTGACTTCTTGAACTGAGGCTTCTCGAAAAGAGCCACCACGTCGCTGGTGTTTATGGAACCCTTGAAGAGCCCCTTCTTGTCGACCACGGCTATTGTGGTCTCTCCCGAGAGCTCCATCAACATGAGCGCCTTCTTCATACCCACGTCCTGCTCGACAGTGGTCGGTCCGAAGTTCATGATGGTCTCTATGGGCATGTCCGAAAGCTCTTTCAGATCGCTTATGGCATTTATGATGTCCCTTCGGGAGATCATGCCCTTTACCTGGTCCTTGACAGTGACGGGAAGGGACCTGAAATCCCTGGTTATGAGCCTCTCTGCGGTTTGGGGTATCCTGTCGGTGGGCCTGATCCTCGGAGGGGATATCATGAAGCTCTTCACATGTGCGAAGAGAGGCATCTTCCTCCTCTTTGCTAGGTTGCGGAAGGTTATGAGCCCTTTGAGGTTCCCCTTCTCCATCACTGGTAGTTCCGAGAGGCGGTTCTTCTTCATTTTCCCGAGGGCCTCGGAAATGGGGTCCAGTGGTTCTACCGATATCTCCACACCAGACATGAAATCTGCTACCTTCCTGTGGTATATCTCCGGGCTTAGCATAGAGCGTCCTCCATCTGACCATCGATCGGGAGTTCCTTCGTCCTATCGGTGTTAGACCGGGTATGTATTTAACCCTTTCATCATAAAGGATTGGGGGTGGTGAACTGGGGTCATTGCAGGGGGAACGATTTATAACGGAACGAGCCGTTCAAGCCCCATGGCACCGAAGGGTTCTGTAGAAAAGGGGTCCCCCCGAGATGTCTTGGCCGTTCACATATTCATGGGGAGCAAGAGCGATATGACGGTCGCATCCAAGGCCGTTGATGTCCTCAAGGAGCTTGGCATAGGCTACCGAGTGACCGTTGCCTCGGCCCACAGGACGCCGGACATCGTTGAGAGGGAAGTGAAGGGCTCATCGTCCCTGGTGTTCATAGCGATAGCGGGGCTGTCGGCTGCCCTTCCGGGGGTCGTTGCATCCCATACACTGAGGCCTGTGATAGGCGTCCCGGTATCGGGCGCTGTGAACCTGGACTCGATATTGTCCGTAGTCCAGATGCCTCCCGGGGTCCCCGTGGCCGCAGTGGGATTGGACAGAGGCGAGAACGCAGCGCTCCTGGCGGCAAGGATCCTTGCACTACATGACGAAAAGGTACACCATGCTCTCTCTGCCTACATGCAAAGGATGAGGGAGAAGGTCATTTCCTCATCGAAAGAGGTGCAGCTCTGATGGGCGGCCACGATACCATAGCGGTCGTAGATAACGGAGGACAGTTCGCCCACCTGATCTCGGTGGTCATAAGGGACCGGCTTAAGGTAAGGACAGTGATAGTGGACCCGTTGTCAGGACCCGATGACCTCTCTGGAGTGAAGGGCGTGGTCCTTTCCGGCGGCCCGGACTCCATCTACAAGGAAGGGGCTGTCCAGCTTAACCCTGCCCTCCTTGACCTTGATGTCCCGTTCCTGGGGCTCTGCTACGGGATGCACCAGATAGCCCTCCGCTACGGGGGAAAGGTCGAGGGGTCCGATCACAAGGAGTATGGACATGCCGTACTTTGCAGGGAAGAGGACCCTATATTCAAGGGGGTCCCGGATGGGGACAGGGTCTGGATGAGCCACGGCGACAAGGTCGTCGCTCTTCCTGACGGTTTCAGCGTCGTGGGGTCCACGGAAGGCTGCCCTATAGCGGCCTTCTCCGACACGAAGAGGAAGAGGTGGGGTTTCCAGTTCCACCCCGAGGTCGAGGATACGCTCCACGGCGTGGAGATGCTGGAGAACTTCGTCCTGGGGATATGCGGCGCAGGCCAGGATTGGACAGCGCAGAGGAATACGCAGGAGATAGAGGCTTACATCAGAAGGGAGGTCGGGGACAGGAACGTCCTCTGTCTAGTGTCCGGCGGGGTGGATTCCACTGTGGTCGCGGCTCTCCTCCTTCGTGCCCTGCCCAGGGAAAGGACGAGGTTCATCCATGTCGATACCGGGATGATGAGGAAGGACGAGTCGGCCCTTGTCATGGAAGCTCTCAGGGACCAGGGGCTCACCGATCTCAAGGTGGTGGATGCTTCCGATGTCTACATTCGTGCGCTCGAGGGCATATCGGACCCGGAGGAGAAGCGCAAGAGGATAGGCAGGTTGTTCATCGATATCATCAACAGAGAGGCCGGGGACGCCTCGAGCAGTGAATGGGTCCTTGCCCAGGGAACGCTCTATCCCGATACCATAGAGAGCGGTGGGACGAAGCACTCGGACGTCATAAAGACACACCACAACAGGGTGGATGTCATAATGAGGATGCTGGAGGAGGGCAGGGTCATAGAGCCTGTCAGGGAGCTCTACAAGGCAGAGGTGAGGGAGGTCGGTTCGGGATTGGGCCTGCCGCCCGAGCTGGTGGGAAGGCACCCGTTCCCGGGGCCAGGCCTCGGTATAAGGGCCCTCTGCCAGGACCCATTGACGATGAAGAGGAACCTGGAGGAGGCCCGTTCCCTCCAGGGCAGCATCGATGAGCTGATAGCGGAGGACCGATGGGCCGGGAAGAGGGTGAGGGGGGTAGTACTTCCTGTCAGGTCCGTGGGCGTTAAGGGCGATGAGCGCTCCTACGAGCATCCCGTCGCGCTCTGGCTCGATGGGAAGAGGGACTGGAAGGGGCTGAAGCTCTTCTCGACCCGCTTCATCAACAGGACCAGGGGGATAAACAGGTGCGTTCTGGTGCTATCACCCGAGGGACCGGCCGGACCGCTGCCCCTTGAGAGGTACATGACCCGGGAGAGGCTTGACCTCCTGAGGGAGGCAGATGATATTGTGATGGAAGGTCTGAGGAGGTATGGGCTTTACGATGGGATCTGGCAGTGCCCCACGGTCCTAGTCCCTGTTTCCTTCGGCGGCGGGGAGATGGTCGTCATAAGGCCGGTCTGGTCCGAGAGGGCCATGACGGCGGAGGTCGCCGAGCTCCCGGATGTCTATC
>JBFYMY010000239.1:0-5947 GCA_041304645.1 Thermoplasmatales archaeon | reverse complement strand
GGAATACTTCAGGGACGTGATCGTGCTGCTATCCGACAGCACCCCCACGGAATACATCTCCTACCTGAAGGATAGGGATTACATCCACCATGTCCTGGGTGAAGAGAAAGTGGACCTGGAGAAGGCCCTCCATATGCTCCATGACGAATATGGTGCCGGAACCGTGCTTGTTGATACAGGCAGCATCCTGGGGAACCTCCTCATAGAGAAGGGGCTCGTTTCGGAGATCAGCCTCCTGGTACATCCGGTCATGGTCGGAAAGAACGGCTACCAGTTGTTCGGTCCTGAACTTACATCAAGGAAGATGGAGCTCTTAAGGAGCGAAATGCTGGGAAAAGGGCTTGTCTGGACCGTCTATTCGATGAACGGAGGGTGACAATGACAAGCATCACGAACAAGGAGATGGCACTTCTGGGACTGCTCCATGAGGAGCCCATGCATCCCTATCAGATAGAGAAGGTCGTCCAGTACAGGGACATGAGGTTCTGGACGGAGATCTCCATGTCCTCCATCTACAAGGTCCTATCCAACCTGGAGGAGAAAGGCCTTGTTAAGAGCAATGTGTCCATTTCGGATGCCAACAAACCGCAGAGGACCTATTCATTGACCGATGAGGGAAAGAAAGCACTATCGAACAAGGTCATAGAGCTACTATCGGAACCCGAACATCTCATCCACCGGATTGACCTGGGGACCTACAACATGGATGCCGCGGACCCGAAGGAGATAGGTCCTGCCCTTGAGAGGTACGAGAAGAAGCTCATGGAGGACCTGAAAGGATACAGGGACCTGGAGGAGTTCATGAGGGGGGAGGGATGCCCCGAGAACAGGGTCGCAGTGGCCGTAAGGCCCCAGTTCCTCATCAGAGCGGAACGGGAATGGTTGGAAGGGTTCAGGAAAAAGGTCCTTGAAAGGAACTGAAGGTCATATCTTCCTCAGGAGCCTCCTTTTAGATACATCGAACTCCTCTTCGGAGAGGGCGCCTTTTTCCTTCAATTCGTTCAGCTCCCTCAGCAGGTCCACAGCACCCTTGGACTCCGTTGCGGCCCTGGACTCTGCCATCGCAGGGGTCCAGACATGGTCCTCAGAATCGTGAAAGACCGTTTCCTCGACCTGAGGCGGACCCTCGGACAACCCGACCTTCATCATATCGTCCTGCATGTCCGGGACCGGGGCAAGGTTCGCCTGACCTGTTCGAACGAAGCCTGGCGGAGGCATGGTAGTGGATCCAACCAGGGGTGCGGACATCATACCGGAATCGACCACCGGCCGATGTGGCGTTGCCTGGGGTCTGATGTAAACCTCCCTGTCCGATTGCACCATAAGGTCTATGGAGGCCGGGGGCAGCTCTCCAGAGATCACAGGTTCGCTCTCCGCTCCCTGGTCCAGTGGTGCTTTCATCATCGAACCACCTGCTGGAGGCAGTGTCCCGGTCATGGCCGGGGAGCTCAGGCCGAGGGCAAGCATCTGTCCGTCAACAGCGGATGGAGCCGCTGACAACGCGGGAAGCTCTGGCCCTTTGGGTACTTGTTCCTTACCTTCTTCCTCCTTCGCTCTCTTCATGGACCTGAGAATGAAGAACGTCCCGATCCCAAATACCAATAACAACAATGTAGCAGCAATGATCACCAATACCACCGGGAATTCGTTCTCTGCCGGGTTATTCCCGGGAACGATCGGCTTTGCCGTGATATTGACCTCAACGAACCCTATCGATACCGGACCGGCCGCGTCCATGACCTTGCATTCAAGGTCATAGATTCCCGGGACCATCCATATAATGTTGACAGTCTCTCCAGTGGCAAGGACCTCCGGTCCTACGGACCATGTCACTACCAGGACGTCCCTATCCACATCCGTGACCTTTGCAGAGAATGTCAGATTGACACCGACCTCACCCTGAGCTTTACCATCCGCGGGGTTCACTATGAAGCCGGTGGGAAGGTCATTAGTATTTGTGATATTGATGCACAGCAGAGCGGAGATGATGCCGCCATCCCCGTCATCGACGTCCAGTCTGATCCAATACTCACCGAAGGCGTCCTTCTCCGGGATGATGGTGATGGTTGACCCTGAAATGGTGTCCTGAACGAGCGCGAAAGGTATGTTCGTTAGGGCCTGGACCTTGTAGCCCATCTTTTCCGTCTCGATATCCTTGGCATTGACCTTCATCGGAACGATCTTCTCCTCCTGGAACCGTACATCGATCCTCCGACCCTGGGTCCAGGCAGCTGGTTTCCCATCCACATCGAACGTAAAAGGGATATCGCCCATTACCGGGTATGCCTGGATTCCCTCATAATCTATGGATTCCAGTAGCGGCATGTCGTTGACCGGCCTTATCACCACGGCGAGATCGAATATCATCCTTGATTCCTGGTCCGCCACGGAAACCGTGACCGTCTCGTTCCCGAACCAGTCCTTCTGGGTCTCGACCCATAGTACGCCCTCATCATCAACGCTCATCTCTATCTCATGGAAACCTTCTATGATGTATGTCAACCTGTCCGAGTCCGGGTCGAAAACCCATCTTGAGAGGTCAAAATCGTCAAGGTCCGGTTCGTCCTCGTTGTACTCTATCCATTTCAGGAACGGTTCCACCCTGCGCGGGGGGGAGTTAAGTATCTCTACCTCGGCGAACCCTCTATCGGACCTGTCAAGGCCATCGTACGAGAACACCTCGCATCTCACGATATCGTGCTTCATGAACCTGCTGCCGGAAAGCTCTGAACGGGTGGTCAATGAGAGGTTCTCCTCCCTATGCTCGAATGCTCCATTGACATACCATTCAAAGGTATAGAGAAGGATATCATCCTCCACATCCATGCTGCCATTGAGGATAGATGCCTCAATGACCGTATCAGTTAGCGGTATCGTCGGAGATAATGCAATGTCCGGTCTCGTCGGTCTGTTGTTGACCACGGTTATAATGTCCTCGTACACCTTCTCAACGATGGAACCATGCTCGTCCGTAGCCCGGACCTTTATGGATAACGGTCCAACAGGGGTCGTCCTTGTCGGAACGAATGCGAAATCCCACCCTCCTGTCGCCATGATGAAACCGTTGGACCAAAGACAATCTGTTCCCCAGATCGTCCCTCCAGGCGGCAGATACATCAATTCCACCTTCAGCATGGACCTGGGCTGGTCAAGGTCGTTCACCGTGACACCGATCCTAACTTCCTGTGTCCTGTTCACAATGGGAGAGGCCTGCAGGTCCATAACCTCTGGAGCATTGTTGGGAAGTCCGACCAGTGACCACGACCTCAGTACGGGCCCCCTGATGGCCGTCCTGATGTCCATCACAAGCATGATCGGACCGACATTGCTCGGACCTAGGCTGTGGAACAGGTAGGTCCCGTTCCCCACATCTATTGGCGTACCTACCTTGGTCCTATTCTCCTGGGTGACGAGGTAGGCTTTGATGGCCGTCGGACCTTCAAGTGGTGTGTCCAGGAATAGGGTGGGAACCAAAGAGCGGTCAGGCAGGTCCAATTGTGTGGACATGACCTGTCCTTCATACCTACCATCCATCATTCGGATATGACCGATCTCGGCCACTGTCTTCTCCTTGCTGGAGAGCCGTCTAGATGTCATGAACGAATCCCTGATGGCTCCCTTCCTCTCCCATTCGACCCCCCAGCCTAGTAGGACCGCGGGGTCCCTGACGCTCGGCCTCAGCGTCGCATTGAGGACGATGGACCTCACACCCAAGGCATTCAATCCGGTGATATCTATCTCCGAGGACCTGTTATTGAAGAGCAGCCCTGCATCCTCCATGGTTGACGCATCGAGGATCCGAATGCTTACCTCCGAGCCTCCCATCTGTTTCTTATCGACCCTCAGATTGGTCCAATCGCAATTTTCTCGGAGCTCGAACGGGATTGAATCGACCGTCCCTATGCCATATAGCCCTCCATCGCTTATCGTGATGTCATCCCAATACGACGTTATGTAGGTCCCACTGGTCATCTTACCGGCTATCAATGCAACCATCTTGCACATGGGATAATCATGTTCGAGAGAGATGTTGATGAGCGAGCCAAGCAAGGTCCCATCAGCGTCCATCCCGTAGACGCTCACCGCCTTACCGACCAGGTCCAGCTCTACCCGGATATGATACCAGGTGTTTGTACTTATGCTGCTTATTAGAGTGTTATAAACGCCATTGTTGACCCTTATCTCATTGTAGGCATAAACGATGGCCAGCATCCTTTCCGCAAGCACAGGGTTGTCCTTGTACGCACCCCAGAGGAAGAACTGGGTCGCGGTATGGTCAGTCGGTTCCTTGTAGTTCGATGCCATCCAGAAATCTATCGTACCTTTTGTTAGGAAGAGCTCCTTTGATAGTATCTCCGAGCTGTAGGATGCCTCGTTGCAGTATTGCTTCAATATAGTGGGTGTGGCAGCTGAGAACGGTTTTGACCTGTCAGCAGTGATCAATCCCTTGTTGAAGGACGTGTGGAACCTCCAACCGTTCTTTCCAACGATGCTCTCCCCATCCGAGTATGACTCGAAATCCTCCAGCGGTACATCCTTTGTTCTGCTCATGAGTCCCCCTGTCCGGAGATGGGTCAGGTTCGAGAGCTCCGATACCATTGAGAGGTCATTGAACCCATCGAACAAGCTTCCGCCCCGTTCATCGGTCTCGATGACGCGATCGTCCGCACTTTCAATTAGAAGGTCGTCCCAGTAAGAGGTCGTTATCTGATCATCGACAGTAGGTCCCCCGACCAGACCTACCCTCCTGACCGAACTGAAACCGTTCATCAGGTCTATGCCCATCACCTGTCCCTTCACTGCCCCGGCAGTATCGGTCACGATGATATCGCATTTCTGGACGGAACAGTCGAACGAGAGCTCGAGGTGGTACCAAGTGTTGATAACGGCATTGCTGGTGATATCTCCCCAATTGGTATTCTGATATGACAACGTGTTGAAATTGAACCCGATCTTGAGCATTTTATCCGTGGCATAGACCGGACCGTCGGAATCCGCCCCGAAGAGGAATATGGCTGTTGTGGTATGGTCGGTTTCATCTATATTATCCGTTGCCATCCAGAGTTCGAGCGTCCCTTTTTCGATATCAAGGACCGGCGATAATAAGGTCCCTTGGTCCATACCACTCCCTTGGCTGGGGTTCACGTTCATACCGCATTTTGGGGACAATGAAGAGAACGGATTGGCTATGGCTGTTGCCTTGCCGAAGTTGTAGGTCGTATGAAAGGTCCACTTCCCGCTGTCATTTAGATACTGCCCGTAGGAATACCCCTCGAAATCCTCGAAGAAATGGTCGCTCGCAAATGACCTCGATGGCATGGACATACAGATAGGGTCACCGGCCCCATTAGATTGTAAAGAAATGGGCATCTCCCCATCATCCATTGTGCTTTCAACAAAAGGCAGCATATTGGGACCATGATCTGTTATAGGACCATCGTTCATGTTGCCTGGTATGACCTGGGGAAGGGTGAGAACCATCATAAACAGGACAGCACTGCATAGCGTTAGACCATTTCTCATCTCATGCCCCCCAGGTTCCGAATGTTCTCCCTATGCATATTCAACGAAGAACACTATATATAATATTTATGGGTTGATGAGGAATTTTGATGCTAATTGTCCGGTCGCAATATAGGTAATTATCACATCCACCCACCCCCCCGCCACCCTTTTTTTTAAGTGCCCACAAAGCAAACCCCCTCCATGAAAGGCTACCTCCTCGACGTCATAGCGGACCAGGGGAGGGACCTCATGGACCTCTGGTTCATGGAGGATTCCGGCGAGCGCTCCATGCTCGCGGTCCCCTACCGGCCCCGCTTCAGAGTGAGGGGGTCCCTGGAGGACCTCCGGAGGCTCAGGGGCCTCCTTGAGGAGAAAGAGGGGGTCCGTTCCCTTGAGCTCATGATGGGGCCCCTTGACATCATGGACAGGGGACCTGTTGACT
>JBFYMY010000238.1:0-14941 GCA_041304645.1 Thermoplasmatales archaeon | reverse complement strand
CGACCGGGCAAGGACCGGGCGCCATCCAACACCTGGGGGGTCCAATCCTGTGCCCGCGCTCGTGATCAACGAGGTCATGCCCGACCCCGCGGGCTCCAATACGGGAAAGCAGTGGGTGGAGCTGCTCAACAGAGGTCGGTCCGAAGAACTGAAGGATATGGTGCTGACCAATAATGAGGCGCTGAGCTACCTTCTGCCCGCTTTCGACATCGCCCCCGGAGAAAGGGTCCTCATAGCGATGGGGAGATGCGATGCCCTTCCCCCGCACCCCAATATGACGAGGACCCTGGAGGCATCCCTCACTGAGACCCTTTACTCCTCCGGAGATGACCTTGAGCTCAAGGACAGGGACGGTGCCACGCTCGATTACATCGCCTGGGGGGTATCCAAACACATCGAAGGGCCCAAAGGCTCCTCAAGCTCTCTCGGCTGGGACGGAAAAGTATGGGATGCGATATCAGGCTCTATGTCCGACAAGGGTTTCCCAAATCCCTCTGCTATTACGAACAAGTCCCTCTCCAGGTCCCCAGACGGCACGGACACTGACAGAACGATCGATCTGACCACGCATATAGGGTTCTTAGGCAGCAGTCCCGGATGGGAGAACGACATTGACCCTACCATCCTGTTCGGAATGGTGCCCAAGCGCATTGAGATAGAGAAGGGAGGGGCGACCACGCTTTCGGTCATGCTCTCAGCCTCGTTCAACATGTCTGGAGCCCTCAAACTGGACCAGAGCCTCTCTAACGATAACTGGACGCTGGTCGGACCTGGCGGGTCAGAGTACATGCTGGGCCCGGGGGAGGTCCTGGTGGTGGATATTTCCCTATCGGCCCCTGCGGACCTGGCCATGGGCCATACATGCAGATTGGTCCTCAGAGCGGCCTGGACCTCATGGGAGTTCCTGACATCCTGCCTCATGATCGACCTGGTCATACCCTCGCCCGAGCTCTACCTGAAGGACCTTTACTGTACCTTCGATGGCGTCACTGCAGGCATGGTCCCCGAGGGGGCCATGATAGATGTTGGTGGGAAGTTATGCGGAGGGGGAGAGGTCCCATGCCCCGAAGCGGCCGTTTCGGTATCCATTTTCAATACTAGTTCCGGCCCCTCTGCCCCTTCTGCAAGGGAACGGTCCGTTGTGTTCAAGGACCTGAAGGTCACATCACGCAGGAGCTTCTCTTTCATACTGGATACGCTCGGCCTCACGGGAGGGACATCCCTCCTGCTCAAGATAGACCCATTCGACCTTATCGAGGAATCCGATGAAATGAACAATGAAGCCCTATGGGAGCTTACGGTCTACCCGGCCCCTTCGTTCCAAGGGCAGGGGTCCCTGAGGGTCACGGAAGTGCTCTGGAACACGACGGTATCTGGTTGCTTCGTCCGCATAGATAATACAGGAAGTTCCCCCGCTGAACTTTCGGGGTTCACTCTTGGCAATGGAGATACGGTCGCATCCTTTCCCAATGATTGCTGGTTGGGGCCCGAGGAGAAGGCACTCGTGATCTGGGGAGCGGATGCCGAGGGCAGGATACCCGCAGGCAGCAATGTGTTCAGGATGGACGGCAAGGGTCTGGTCGAGAACAGGATGACATTATCCTCAGGCCTGCCAGACCTCAGTAGGTCTGGCTCTTTGAGATTATCGACCAGGTGGAGAGTGCCCGTCGATGAGGTCCTCCTCCACAGAGGGGGAGGGGGCGCTGATGGTTGTCTGCCCCTGTTCGGCGGCCCTGTCGAGACCACATACGGTACTGTTCTGAAGCGCGCCAGGGCGCTTAATGGATCGTTCATAGATACCAACACGACCCTTGATTGGACGGTGGAACCCATGAATGCCGGGATCGGCGCTCTATTGATATCGCCTAAGCCTGGTGGGTCAGGTGAGTTCGTGGTCATGGACGGGATGGATGCGGATGTCGACCTGTCTGGAGCTTGCCTGTCATGCAGAGGCAGGGTTGCGGTCCTACCGAACGGGACAAGGACAGGAAGGGATGGTCTTATATCGGTCTCAATGGACCCTGACCAGTTCCTGTCCGTCCAAGGGGTCGACCCGGACCTGACAACGGGATGGGATGCTGCGACCATATCGGCCGAGATACCTGGCTGCAGGGTGACAGGATACGAGGAATTGCTGCTACCCAACGACGGTGCGGAGCTATTGCTCCTGGACAGAGGGAACAGGCTGTTGGACAGGGTGGCTTGGGGAACGGAAAACGCAGCTCATATTGGAAAGGCGCCTTACGATACGGTCCTATGGCGTTCGTTCCCGGAAAGCGGGGATACAGGCCCTTGGAGGGCTCTATGCAGGAGCACCGATCCAGCATACAGCCTGTTCGGGAAGGGGAGGGCCCCCATCACTTTTAACCTCTCATTGGGCAGCTTGGAACTGACCGAGATAGCGGATGATGATACCGCCGTTCAGCTTTACACACCATACCTGCAGGAAGGTGACCTGTTGGACCTTCTCCTGGACGCTCTTGGGACCGGTACGGAGGTCGAGGTATTCCTTGGCTACCAACCCTGGGATGACGTGGGTTCGTCCGGGGTCCAGGCTTCGGACGGCGATTCGGTGCTGAGGGCATGCAGAGCGGTCTCGGATTCGGGCGGCAGGCTATTTGCCCCGGGGACCGCATCCCACCCCGACCAGTTCACGCCGTTCATTGTGTCCGGGAACAGAACGGTCATCCTCTACGATCATGGGAGGGGACCCGACCATCTTGATGACCCCATCCTACCATCGGTGACGATAGAGCTGGGTGACAGCACCCTCTCCCTGCCGGCCTTGGGATGGATGATGCCCTGTCCTGAGATGGTCGATATCACATCCATACTTTCGTCCATGCCCATCTCACTATCCGAGCCCGGCCCGATCGATGTCGGTACATCGTTCGAGACCCCAAAGACCGTTCTTATGGGCATGAACTGCACGTTCAGGAACCAACTTGATACCCTAAGGGGCGGACCGGACAAGGAAGTGTGGTTCCTCCACAACGGTGGTCCGTTAGATGTGGTGTCCCTATTGGACCTGGCCAAGGAAGGGTCGGTCGTAAGGCTCCTCCTCAATCCGCGAGAGGTCCATCCCTCTTCTCCCGGAAGTGAGGGCGAACCGGCATCATTCAATGAGGTACCATCCCCAAAGCTGGACCTTGACGAGCTTGAGCGGACAGTTCTGGAAGATTCCATCCGGGCGGTCCGTTCTGCATCGGAGCAAGGTCTGGACCTGGAAGCAAGGGTCCTGCCCGTAGAGAGCGGTCTCTTCCATTGGTCCGGTCTCCAGGTCGGTTCCGGGACCGTCCAGCTCGAACTGCCGTCTGCTGGAGATGGACATCGGGCCGCGCTGAGGCTCTCGGGGCCCGGTCTGTCCGTATTCAACGAGGTCATGTGCTCTTTATGGGCAGATGGCCACCCACTGCCGTTGGAAATGGGTTGGGGAACACCCCATAGGGACGTGGAAGGCCCCTCACCAACGGTTCGGGTCCAGGAGGTCTATCCGGACACCTATCTTGTGGACGACCCCGACGAGTATGTGGCACTTATGAACACGGGAGGGGCGGCCTTCGATATCTCGGGCTGGACGCTCTCCGATGATGAAGGTAACGGCCTTTCATCGGATGGTACGATGATGCTGCCCGAAGGGTCCGTTATTGGGCCCGGGGCCATGTTCTTCATTGCCAGGGACCATCAGTGCTTCCTCCAGCAGAACGGCCGCCCACCGGACCTTTCGATGTTCAATTGTTCCATCCCCAAGAAGGCCCTTGTCTGCAGGGGTGATATGAGGCTCTCGAACAATGGGGATTCCCTTGTGCTGAGGGACAGGACAGGGGCCGTTGTGGACTCGGTCGTCTATGGCGGGTCCGATCCCCTACCTGACGGCGGGAGCTTCTATCCATCGGGATGCTGGATCGGGGGCCCGGCCCCCCTTCCCGGTTGGGGGAACATCCTGCACCGGGAGCAGAGGACCTATGGAGGGCCATCTTCCGATACAGGCTCCAGGGAGGATTGGATGGGCATCCGTCCAAGGGTGCCGGGGCAATCAAGGTTCGGCCCCTTCCCGGAATGCGAGGTCAAGGGCATCTCCACCGGGTACTGCCCCGATTCCGGGTCCGACCTGCTGAGCTCGATAATAACAGGTTCCGGATACTCCCTGGACGTGAACGTTTACGAGCTGACCTCGGAATGGGTCACAAGCGCCCTTGCCGGAGCCGTCGCCCGGGGGGTGGATGTCCGTGTCATCATCGAAGGGAGCCCTGTCGGAGGCCGGACCTATGGTTCCGACCTGAGGGTGAACGAACTGCTCCTATCGGGCGCCCAGGTCCGCTACATGACCACTGACATATCAATGGGCATACGGGACCGTTACAGCTTCGACCATGCCAAGTACGTGATATCCGACGGGAGGACGGTCCTTATCTCCTCCGATAATTTCAAGGATACATCCTTCCCCCCGCCCATACTGGGACTGGCCAGTTCGGGGACAAGGGGGTGGGTCCTTTTGCTCGAAAGCGATGACCTCTCAAAACAGCTAGGCTCGGTATTCGAAGAGGATTGGACCGGACCTGACATGATTGACGGTCGCATGGTGATAGGTGAGATGACAGCACCCGTGGACGGGTCCGACCTTTCAGAGGACCGATGCGGTGAGGGTCTTCACCTCTTCGGTGGATCGAAAGTTGACGGAATGGCCAAAGCCACCCTACTGATATCACCGGACCATATATCCCTCGAAGGGAACCCCCTCCTTGAGGCCATGGACGGAGCCCAGAAGGAGGTCCTGGTCGAGGCGATGTCCATGGACATTGACTATCTAACCTTCGGGACCAATGCGAGCAAGGTGCGGGCTTTCGAAGGCCCGGCCATCCCCGGGGCCCAATGGCCGAACCCTTACGTCGCCGCATTGTTCAAGGCCGCCATGAGGGGAGTTCAAGTAAAGGTCCTCCTGGATGGATCGGATTTCGACGGCGACTCCGTCCCGGATAACCAGCATACGGTCGATTCGCTCCTTGAGGCAGCAGGTCATATGGACATCCTCGACCGCTTCTCTGTCAGGCTCCATCCTGCTGAGAGGACCGACCTCGATAGGAAGATAGATTTCGTTCACAATAAAGGGATCATCATAGATTCCAGGATGGTCTGGACCTCTTCGTTCAATATAGGCCCGACCTCAGCTTTGAAGAACCGTGAGGTCGGGGTCCTAGTGACCTCTGAAGAGGTATCGGAGCTTTTCAGGGCGGTCTTCATGTTCGACTGGGGGGGTTCCCTTCTAGTGGGGGACCTTATCCGGTCGGTCCATTACGGGCCTGCCGGGGCCAGCAGGACGAAGGGGGTGAAGGTCGAACTGATGCTCAATAGCGACATGATGCCGGAGAACGGTTCCGAACTGGTCATGGCCCCAGTATCCCTGTGGGACAGGGACGGACCCTCGAGGCAGGGTGGGGCAGAGGTCAGGACCGAATTCGGTACTGGTCCTGTCGTTACCATCGTACTGCCGGACCTTGACATATCAAAACCTAATGAGCTCGACCTCTATCTCTGCTCAGGGGAGCGGTGGGCCCACATCCTGAGGTTCAAGGTCGAACCATTCGATCATGCCCCCTCCTATGACCGCTCTCCCTGGTACACGAACGATATGGTGCCGTTACTTGGCAGCGTTGCACTGGCCATTGCCCTGACCGCCTTCATCGAGCTTTTCCTGCGGCGGTCCAAAAGGGACAAAGGTCCAAAGAATGAGCGGAAAGATGAGGAATGACCCTATCCGAATCCTTCGTAATGCTCCCCATAAGGTTTATTATTCGCTTCCATGATTGGGGCACATCCAGAAATGGCCAGGACAGGGGAGGCCTATGTTCGAGGTGGAAATCAAGGTGGAATCGCTCAGGACCGTGTTCTCTATACTTACGCCCATCGTAGGGGAGGTCAAGCTTTCAGCGGACAAGGAAGGCTGGAAGATAAGGGCTGTAGATCCTGCCCATGTGGCCATGGTGGACCTGGGCCTTTTGAAGAGCGCCTTCGAGAGGTATGAGGTCGACCCCATGGAGCTCGGCCTGAACGTGGAGAGGCTGCTGGAGCACCTCAAGAGCGCCAAGGGGGACGATACGGTCCTCATGAAGCTGGACCCTGACAACAGGTTGGTCGTTTCCATGTCCAACCTGACCCTCAAGATGCCGCTCGTCGACACATCCGGGTTCTCCGACCCCAAGGTCCCTAACCTGCAGCTGCCGGTCGGCCTGAAACTGAACTCGGGAGAGCTCCAGAAAGGCCTCAAGGTCTCGGCCTCCATATCGGACTACATTACGTTCGACTGCAGCCAGGAAAAGCTTGTGATGACCTCATCGGAGGACCTATCCTCCATGACCCTTGACCTCATCAAGGGAAAGGACTACGAGGAGGTCTCCTTCGAGAAACCGGCCAAGAGCTCTTTCTCCCTGGACTACTTCTCGCAGCTGATGAAGGGCGTGGGTACGAACCGGGACATAGTCCTCAACCTGGGCAACAGCTATCCCTTGAGGCTCGAGTTCGATTTCGCCGAACCCAATGGTCATGCAAGGTACCTCCTTGCGCCCAGGATAGAGAGCTCCTGATGATAGATGACCTATCTCGTTGTTGAAGCGAGGGCAAGTGATGGCCCTGACAGCACGGACCGGGTTCAATCCAGGTCTATCTGTTCGACCTCTGAGGACCTTCTATGGGCCTTGACCCTGCTCGTCATGGACCTGAAGGTCCTGAACCTGTCCATATTGAGCAGGGCGAAAACGAAGAAGCAGAAGAGGGAGGCCAGTATCGGCAGGTACACGTTGGGCAGCCAGTTGATGTAGGGTGAATGTCCGTAGATGACACTGTCAATAAAGAATATCAGAAGCATAGAGGTCCCAAGGAAGAACAGGATGCCCCCTACCAAGGCAAGGAGGAGCGAAACAAGCCACCTCAGGCCTCTCAGTACAAGGATCAGAGGCCTCAAATCCCTTCTTCCATCGTTCCTGATTTCCCTGCTCATCGGTTCCCGGTCCTTACGGTCCTAAGGATGAACGATGGATATCTGTCTTTTCATTTAGGGACCATCGGCAAATGACCTGTGGGCATGGCTCAGCCGCAGCTGGGTCCCTCACTGGTGTGGACATGCTCCTCATCCGTCTCCTTTGGGGCCAGGTCCGGTCTGTCTATCCCTTTCTTCCTGTAGTAATTGTAAATGGCGAGCCTTAGACCTTCGACCGCGAGGAGGGAGCAGTGGACCTTTACGGGGGGTAGGCCGTCGAGGTTGGATACCACATCGGCCCATTTCAGCTCTTCCGCCTCCTTGAGGGTCTTGCCTTTGACGATCTCCGTCAGCATCGAGGTCGTTGCAATGGCTGACGCGCAACCGAACGTCCTGAACCTGATATCGGAGATCCTATCGTCGGTGACCTTGATGGAGAGCTCCATCATGTCCCCGCAGACGGGATTGCCGACGGTCCCAACGGAGTCGGCGTCCTTGAGCTCCCCTACGTTCCTTGGGTTCGTAAAATGCTCGAGCACCTTCTTTGAGTATTCCAGTCTTGCCATTATATCACCTAACCTGCGGTAAGGGGCGAAAGCTTCCTCAGTTCCTCGACTATCCCGGGCATCACTTCTATGACCCTGTCCGTATCGGCCTTTGTCGTAAAAGGGCTCAGGGAGAACTGAAGGCTGCCATGTGCCTCTTCGTGCTTGAGACCCATGGAGATCAATGTCTTGGATGGTTCAAGGTTCTTCTGGGCGCAGGCCGACCCCGATGCGACGCTTATCCCGTTCAGGTCAAGGAGGAGGAGCATGGATTCCCCCTCTATGAACTGGAACCTGACATTGGCATTATGGGGCAGTCTTTCCGTGGGGTGGCCGTTCAGGTACGAATTCTCTATCCTGGTCAGCCCCGATATCAATCCGTCCCGGAGCGATAGCACCCTTGGAGGGTCCGTTCCCATCCTTTCCCTTGCGATCCTGCTTGCCTCGCCCATCCCCACTATTCCGGGCACGTTCTCTGACCCGCTCCTGAGACCTCGTTCATGCCCTCCCCCGCTCAATAGGGGTTCGATCCTTACGCCCTTTCTCACATAGAGCGCCCCCACCCCCCTTGGACCCATGAGGTCTGCCGAGGAAAGGGTGGCAAGGTCAACGTCATATGACCTCACATCGAAGGGTTCCATCAATGCGGACATGGTGAGGTCAACATGGACGAGGGCGCCGACATCATGGGCGAGCGAGGTGAGCTTTTTCAAAGGTTGGTGGGTCCCCACCTCTCCGCTTGCGTAAGGGACCGATAGGACGGAGATGTCCTTCGTGATGATGTCCATGGCCGGATCGAGCCGGACCCCTCCGAGATGGTCAACGGGGAGCTCTTTGACCAAGGAACCTCTATGCTCCATGAACGCAGCGGTCGCTAGTACGGACCTGTGGTCGACAGCGGTTATGACTATCCCGCTCCTCCCCTCTCTATCTGCGTTAAGTGCCCCTTTGATGGCAAGGTTTATGGATTCGGTGGCCCCGGATGTGAACACGATCTCCTCGGGGGAGGCCCCTATGAGCCCGGCCACATGGCCTCGGGCCTCGTCCATCGCCATCCTGGGCCTTTTTCCATCCTCATGGATGGAGGAGGGGTTCCCGTAGTGGACGGTGAAATATGGCAGCATGGCCTCTACGACCACTAGCCTCACTGGCATGGCAGTGGTCGAATCCAAATAGACCCGGTTCATGCGTTCGCACCGACCTTTGAATGGACCAAGAAACGAACACCGGTATAAAACGTTCTACCCGTATATCTCAATCGGTGCTGTCCTTGAAGTGCTGTTCGATTATCTTCTTCTGACCCCTTCTCAGGGTCTCTGAGACCGATGCTGTGGATATATCGAACATCCTTGCGAGCTCCCTGATCCCTATCCTCTTGGGAAAATCGTAATACCCCCTGTCCAGGGCGGTCTTGATGATCTTCTCCTGCCTGGGGGTCAGGGACTCCCGGTCATCGATGGGCTGTATGAGGATCAGTTTGGAGTCTATCTTCCTCCTCTTGAGCTCATCAACGAGGTTCTGAAGCTGGAGCTTCTCGTTCAGGATGAGCTTCCATTCCACCCATCCGTCCCCCGAGGTCCTCGCCGATACAAGGAAACAGCCGGATTCCACTATCGCCTTGCAGCCCCCGCATCCTTTGGTGCCAACGATGGTGATGGCCTTGTCTATGTCCGTTTGTGTGACCTTGACGAAATCCACTGTGGGGAGGTCCCTGATGGTACTCTCAAGTATATCTGGCTGGGTACCACCGAGCTTGACCTCTGCGAGGTCCTGAACCCCTTCATCATTGTACGGAATGGAATCCAGTATGGTGATCTGGACAGGGAGCTGGCGGGAAATGAGGCTTACCCAGCTCTCGTTCAGGTTGACCGAGATGACCGCCTCGTACATTTTATACCCTGACCGGCAAATGTATCTCACCATTAAAGCCTTGTCATGAAAGCGAGAGGTCCATAGGGCCTCTTATCCGACGAAGGAGCTTTCAATCGAAAGTATTAATATCAGCGCAGATGAATGGGAAGTACGGTAGTACTATGGACCTGGGAAAACAGTCCCTCAGGAGGAAGAGGAGGGCAAACCTCCTTGAGATCGGTGATGAAGGCTCCTTTGAGCAGTTCCCGGAGGACCTGATGACGGACAACGGGAACCTGTCGGAGCAGAGAAGGTCCGCCTGGGAGCCAGACAGGAGCGAAGCATCGAGGGAGAGGTACCTGGACGAGCTGACCAAGGTCCAATGGGACAGCGACAGCAATCCCTGGAAGAGGGAGGCTATCCGGTCGAGCGAGGACAAGAGGTACCTCGAGAGCGAGGTCCTCAGGCTCCAGAACAAGGTCATGTCCCTTACGGGCGAACTTAACAGGATGAGGTCACCCCCATTGATAGTCGGTACGGTCGTGGACCTTCAGAACGAGGACCAGATCGTGGTCTCGACGACCGGGGGCCCATCATTCGTGGTCTCGGTCCTATCGAGCATAGACCGGGAGGACCTGGAGATAGGGTCCAGGGTCGCTCTGAACAAGGACTCCATGTGCATAACCTCCATACTTCCTTCGTCGAAGGACCCGCTGGTCGGTTCGACCGAGGTCGAGGAGAGGCCTAATGTGAGCTTCAATGAGATTGGTGGTCTGGAGGAGCAGGTTCGTGAGCTCAAAGAGGTCGTCGAGTTGCCCCTTCTGAGGCCCGAGCTGTTCAGGGAGGTGGGCATAGAACCTCCGAAGGGCGTTCTTCTCATAGGCCCTCCCGGCTGCGGGAAGACCCTGCTCGCCAAGGCCATAGCGAGCGAGACCAAGGCCACTTTCCTTAGGATCGTCGGCTCGGAGCTGGTCCAGAAGTACATCGGTGAGGGCAGCAGGATGGTAAGGGAGCTCTTCCAGCTTGCAAGGGAGCGTTCCCCCAGCATCCTCTTCCTGGACGAACTGGATGCCATCGCAGGCAGCAGGACGGACGCATCGACCTCTGCGGACAGGGAGGTCCAGAGGACGCTCATCCAGCTCCTTGCGGAACTCGACGGTTTCGACCCTCTTGGGGACGTGCGGATAATTGCCGCGACCAACAGGCCAGACATCCTTGACCCAGCAATATTGCGTCCTGGGAGGCTCGACCGGATCATAAACATACCCATGCCAGACAGCAAGGCCCGTCTTGAGGTCCTGAAGGTCCACTCCAGGAGGATGAACCTCAAAGAAGAGGTCTCCCTATCGGAGCTTGCCTCCATGACCGAGGGGCTGAACGGTGCTCAGCTCAAGGCCGTATGCACGGAGGCCGGGATGTTCGCCATCCGGGAGGAAAGGACCAGCGTTTCCATGGACGACATGAGGCATGCCCTGAAGAAGCTCAAGGAAACAAGGGGTGATACTGGCCTCCTGCAGCTCAGGTCCAAGTCCTCGGCCCGTGAAGGTTATTCCATGTTCGCATGAGTCAGTGGACCGTTGCCCCTGGCCGGGAATCGCTTTCGGTCGTCAGCAGGACCACCTCACCATCGGCTTCGGAGGCCAGCAGCATGCCGTTGGAGGACATGCCTCTCATGTTCGCCGGTTTGAGATTGCACAGGACGATTATGGTACGGCCTACCAGATCGTCCCTCTCGTAATGTCCCTTGAGGCCTGTGATTATCTGTCTGGGCTCTGGTTCGCCGACATCCACCTTGAGCACGTAGAGCTTATCGGCCTTCGGGTGGTCCAAGGCCTCCAGCACCTTCCCGACCCTTATGTCGAGGGCTCCGAACTGTTCGATGGCGATCTCTTCCTTGGTTTGGACAGGACCTTTGTCATCAGGTGTCATCCCCTCCTCTTCCTTGACCTCGAGCTTCTGGAAGAGCGGTGGAGGGGCTACTATCCTCTGACCTGCCCCGACCGGACCCAAGGCCTCCTCCCAGCTGGACGCCTCGGGGTCCTTGAACCCCACGATAGAGCACCATTTCCTCATCGATTGGGGGATATAGGGGTACATCCCATACGCTATTACCTTGCCTATCTGGAGCGAAACGTTGAGGACCGTCATGCATCGTGCCCTGTCCTCCTTGACCAGCTTCCATGGGGCCATGCTGTTGAAGTACCTGTTCGCCTCGTTCACCAGGGACATCATGATGGAGATGCCCTCCTTCAAACGGACCTTCTCCATACAGTCCAGGGTCCTTCTGTATGCATCCTCGGCCGATGCAAGGATTTTCCTGTCCGCCTCCATCAGCTCGCCTCTCGGGGTCGTCTCGCCGAAATTGTTGTGGACGAAGGTGACGACCCTGTGGAGGTAGTTCCCCAGGGCCCCCAAGAGCTCCGTATTGTTCTTTTGGACGAACTCGTTCAGATCGAAGTTCGCATCCCCCCTCTCGGGCATGTTCACGGAAAGGTAGAACCTGAGAGGATCGGCGGGATAGTCCTTCAAGAACTCGTTCACGGTCACCCCGTGACCCCTTGATTTGGAGAATTGGGCCCCGTCCCATTGGAGGTATTCATTGGACGGGACATCGTAGGGAAGGACCAGTCCGCCATGGCCGATGAGGATGGCAGGCCAGATTATGGTGTGGAACGGGATATTGTCCTTGGCCAGGAAATAGTAATGCCTGCATCCGCCATCCTTCCAGAAGGACTCCCATAGGTCCGGACTCCCAATGTTCTTGGAATGCAGCATGGAGGCACTGAGATAGCCGCACACGGCTTCGAACCACACATAGATGCGCTTGTCCTCGAAGCCATCTACGGGGATCGGTACACCCCAGGACAGGTCCCTTGTTATGGGCCGGTCCTTAAGGCCGTCCCTGAGGAAGTTCTCGGTGTTGTTCCTGGTATTGGGCCTCCATCTCTCCCTGCATGATGCGACATGTTCGCGGATCTGCGGTTCCAGCTTTGAAAGCAGGAGGTAGAAGTGTTCGGTCTCCCTCAGCTCGGGCAAACCCGAGCATAACTTGCATCTGGGATGCTTTAGCTCCTTTGGATCGAGAACCTTCCCGCAGCGGTCGCACTGGTCCCCGCGCGCTTCCTCGAAACCGCAGTGAGGGCATGTCCCTTCCACGTACCTGTCGGGCAGGAACCTTGAACAGGATGGGCAGAACTGCGCTTCCTCGCTCCTCTTTTCTATAAGCCCCTTCGCCATGAGCTTCAGGAAGATGTCCTGTACCACGCTGAAATGATGATCGGTGTGGGTCTTCGTGTAGAGGTCATAGCTTACAGAGAGCGACCCGATGGTCTCAAGGATGGACAAATGGTTCCTCTCGGCCACCACCTCGGGCGTGGTCCCCTCCCTTTCCGCAGTCACTGTGATGGGCGTACCGTTCATGTCCGAACCCGATACGAAGAGGGTCTCGTACCCTTTTAGCCTGCAATACCTTGCGAATATGTCCGCGGGAAGGAGACAACCTGCAACATGGCCGAGGTGCAGAGAACCGTTCGAGTAAGGCCATGCGGCGCCAATGAAGATGCGTTCTCTATGTTCCATATCAAGGCAGAACGGGTACAGATATTTGAAACATGCCCGTTCGGCCGTTCCGTCAGACGGCCTTCAGATATCCCAGTATCGGTTCGTAGAGAAGCCCTTTATCAAGAAGGCTGGAAACCACCTCTTCGATTATGTCCCTTGAGAGCTTCTTCTTCTGGATGTGGTCAACGAGGTCGTCCCACCTTGCGCCATCCCCCTTGTCCAGGGAGACTATCATTTGGACAACCTGCTCCTCGTACTCCTCGAAGGATGGTCCATCGTTCCGTTGGGTCCCATCGATGGCGGAGTTCCTGTGCTCATCGACGGCCCTGCTGAAGAAGGGCCTGTCGATGGAGAGAAGGCACTGCTTGACCATCTCCCTGGAGGCTTCGACGGATTCCTCACCGCCCCTTGGGACCTCTGGGCCAGGACCATCGAAACCGCTGCATGGGACAGGTTCGTCCATGGTCATCCTCCATAACCTCGCAAGCGCGTCCCTGGCGGCAAGCTTATGCCAACCGTCCCTGACGGACTTGGTGGTGGGGACTATCAGCTCTGCGTTGATGGTCATCACCTCCTCTCCCCTCTTTGAGGTGAAGAAGGAGACCTTGCCCACAATGGTCGCAAAGGTCGGAACGCTCAAACCGGATATGACCTCGAGCTGTGTCTGTCCATACCTCCCCACCGTGAAGGAGATGCCTCCGGTCGGGTCGGCCAGGCGCAGTCTGAAGAGCGGACTACCTGGCGAGCCTATGTCCTCCTTCTCCATGAGGACCCCCGAGAGGACCGCCCTGTAGACCCTTGCCCCAGACCTGGTGATGACATAGGTCCTGGGCCCGCCCTCGGCCCCATCACCACCCTCCTTGGAACCCTGGAGCAGGTCCTGTATGAGCACCGGTACGGCCGGTTCGCGTCTCTTCATATCAACACCCCCATAAGAGATGTGATCTCGCTGTTCAGGAGCTCAATATCGAACCCTTCCATCATCTCCCTGACGGAGACCGAGATGCCATATTCATCGATAGAGGGGTCCCCGACCATGGTCCAGGGTCTCCCGGTTAGCCTGGATGAAAGCTCTGAGATCACCGATGATGGGTCCAGTGATTCCTTCAGCTCTTCCGAGACCTCGGAGACCTTCTTCCCCAGGAGCTGTTCCACGATAGGTCCCTCCGCCCTGATGATGGCCGAACCTGAGCCATCGTCGAATATGGCCCTTAGCGAAAGGCCGTCCTCCCCCTTGGTCCTTCCATGGACAGGGCACTGGGCCTTCGCCATCCTCCTACCGCAGTCGGAACACCTCCTGATGAGGCCGGAACCTCCCCTGACATCAAGGACCATGCCCCTGAGCATGACAGGACCGAACGACCTCCTTGAACTGACCTCGGCTATCCTGGACGGAAGCGGTCTCTGCAGGTCCTCAAGAAGTGGGAGCTGGTCATCGGGCAGCTCACGTATGATGGCGCCAGGATCGAAATTGAACCTCAATGCCCCTCTATGGTCCTTGACATAGCCTCCTATGATCCTGTAGCATCTGCCCTTGACGAGATCGACAGGTCCCCAGCAGGTGAAGTCCAACCTTCCGGTCCTGTCCGCGATGCTGCCCCTTGTGACCTCTTTGGGGCTCTCTCTGACGATCACCTCACCCTTTTGAACCTCCAGGACCCTGCATTCGATGTCGATCCTCCGGGATTCGGGTACCAGCTCGCCTATGCTGCCAGGTACGCCGTCTTCGAGCGAGGGGACGAGCCCATCAAGGTCGTCCGTTCGCGAGATCTGGGAGCGGTCGTTGACCACTATCTCCGCCCTCTCCTTCCATTCCCTGACACTGACGTTCTGCAGGAGAAGGGCGTCACCGACGTTGAAGTCGAAATCTGTCCAGGCGCTGAAAGGAACGGTCGTGGTGGAATCCCCCAGCATACCGTAATGGTACTTTCCCCCGCCATCGTTCCTCTCCCCTTCATGAAGGGTGACCAATCTGGCGCGGATGGAAATATTGACGGTCCCTGGCATGACC
>JBFYMY010000237.1:0-9254 GCA_041304645.1 Thermoplasmatales archaeon | reverse complement strand
GGTCATGGACGAGAGAACGTGATGCAGTATGATGCAATCGAACCTCCCGAGTCCCGAGACATCCCATGGGAAGCATCCCTCGATGAGCTCTGCACCCAATCGCCTTGCTTCCAATTTCTTCCTGGCGATGGCAAGTGCACTGGGAGATAGGTCCAAACCTATCATTCTGTGTCCGAGCTCGGCCCCTTTCATGAGGATGTGCCCTGGTCCGCAGCCGACATCGAGCACCCTGGAGCATGGTTTGAGAGGGGGGAACTCGAAATTGGGCCCCCTCCAGGCTACGGGGTTGGCCCTGTAGAAGCGCTCCCAGGCATCCTTCAGACGATCCATCCGAGCACCATCTGGGCGGTGTTGAGGTCGAAGAGCTCCCTCACCCAGGTGTCGAAGAGCCCCATCAGACCGTTCGCTATGAACTGGATGGCTATGGCGGCAAGGAGGAGACCCATTATCCTTGACATTATCCTTGTCCCGGTCCTTCCCATCCTAGCAAGTAGCATGTCCGAGTTCCTGAGGATGAGATAGGATACGCCGCATACTATGAAACAGCTGGCAATGACGACCGCTATGGAGAAGAACGTTCCACCGCTACCCTCCGAGACGGAGGCCATCACTAGAGTTATGGCCCCGGGTCCTGCGAGCAGCGGGATGCCAAGAGGGACCACCCCGACCTGTTCCCTCTCTAGGGCGTCCTCTTTCTCCTTGTCGTTCAATTTCGATTGCGGTGTCCTGCCGCGGACCATCTCAAGGGAGATTATCAGAAGGACTATGCCACCTGCCACCCTGAAACCGTCTATTGTGATGTTGAGCAGGTCGAAGATGAGGGTGCCAAGCAAAGCGAAGACCACAAGGACACCGAATGCCACCGCAATGGCCTTCTTTATTACCTTCCTCTTCTCCTTGAGAGAATATCCCTGGGTGAGGGAAGCATAGTTCGCGACTGCGCCGAGAGGGTTCACTATGGAGAAGATGGAGACGAAGGTGGTTATGATGAAATCGTAGTCCACTGCCACAAAGCCGTTGAATTGTGGCGATTATTTAAAACCATCGGGCCAATTCACTATAGGTCTTGATCTCATTTTCGTATAGTAAAGAGCCCCGCCCTCATGAGCTTTCTGAAAAAGAACTGAATGTTCCGAGAATGGAATGTATTTATACCGGTAATGGAATATGTTCATTCCATGAATGGAACCTTATTTGGGCAAATAATGAGCATGGAAATGAGGGTACTGTTCCATTTCATCGATGAACCGAATAGAGAGAGATATCTGGAGGACCTGCTCATTGGTTCTAGAATTCCAAAAACGACCATGAAAAGGACCATTGATAGATTGGTGAAAAAAGGTATACTTTTAAAAAGATCCGATGGATATCGGACCTTCTATAAGCCTTTGAAAGCCCCTTTGATAAGACAAATGAAGATAATGAAGAACCTTGATTCAATTGTTCTGGTAAAGTTGGCTAACGAACTGGACCCAAAATCCATGGTCCTTTACGGTAGCAGGGCCAATGGGACCGATGCAGTAGGTAGTGATTGGGACATTCTGCTGATCGGAGAGGGCTTCGATGCAAGAGAGGTCAATGCGTCGGTAAAAAGGATCGAGGATGAGACAGGTGAGGTCATCAATGTCATGATGGTATCTCAAATAGAGCTCGCTTCCATGAGGGATAGGAGAACTGTTTTTTACCTGGAGCTTCTATCCAGCCATCAGGTCATTAGAGGGACTGGTAATGAGCTATGATGAGTGCGTTAAGAAAGGGTTCCTCCGTGAAATGAAAAAGGACCGTTCTCTGGTCCTTCAAACTATCGCTATGGCCGATGAGGACCTTTCAGAGGGTAAGAACAGCATTGATAACGGTAGATATGTCTGGGGTTTGGTACAGCTTTACACCTCAATGCTGAACTATGCCAGGGCACTTCTGTTCTCGGATGGGGTCCGCGAGAAGAGCCACTACTGTACCGTAGAGTACTTGAGGGTCCAGTATCAGGACCAATTGGGTATGCGCATATCCTCATTGGACAGAATGCGAAGAGAGAGACATATCACCCTGTACGATTCAAGGGAGACCATCTCGGAAAGCATGGCTATGCAGAGACTTGATTGGGCGATAGAGTTCAGGGATGGGATCATGAAGATCTTGGATGGTAGATAATAGACCTGGGAACTTCCCTTTACTGACCTTTCCCTCCATTGGTCAGCTCAGAACCTCTCCCCGGTCAACCTCTCGAACATCTCTTCATAGAGGGACGCCACTTTCCTCACTTCGATGTCCGGGAGCGCGGGGATCGGTGGCTCCGTCTGCTTGGTCGCCCCATCGTCCCGGGCCTTCATGAGCTTCTCATGGTATCCCGTTGACCTGTAGTACTGCCTCACATGCTCCTTGGAGAGCTCTATCATCTTACCGCTCTCCTCGTAGACCTTCTTCTCCCAGAACCTGTCCTCATCTGCGGTCCCGAACGTATCAAGGAGCATCAAACGGCGTTCCTCATCGAACCCGAACTCCTTCTTGCCGTCAACATGAATGAGGCCCCTTGCCGAGGCTTGCTTCCCTATCAGGTCGTCCACCTTCAGGACGGTCTCAAGGAGCTCGTCCCATTCCTTCCTGTCGAGCCTTGCCAGCTCCATGGCCTCCGCATTTGAAAGTGGCCTGTCGGTCTCCTCGAGCTTTGTGGTCGCCTCAAGCAAGGGGTGGGGGAGCATTTCTCCCAGCTTGGGGACATGGCCGGAAGGATACCCTAGTGCCTCAGGTTCGACCCTGCCCTTCTTGATCCTGTCGAGCAAGGAACCGGCAACATAGTACCTGGCGATGACCTCAAGCGGGATGAGGATGGACCTCGATCCCTTGTCGATCTTAGAGAGGTCCCTCTCAACCTTGACCTTCCTCACCCTCATGGAGGAGGGTCCTGTCATCCTTATGAAATGGGAATTGATCCCGATCCCTTCGATCCTCTCGAACCAGAACGCAGAGGTCCTGCAGAGGCTCTCCCCCTTCCTCGGGATGAGGGAGGGTATGACCTTGTCGAAGACCGATATCTTGTCCGTGAAGCGGAACTCGAGCTCATCTGCTCCCTCAACCGAATAGACCTCTTTCACCTTGCCTACCTGGACAAGATTCATCCCTGCAGCGGCCATATCTGTTCCCCCTATTTGCAGACCGGACCTATCAGGTCTCCTTGCGCTTCTCTATGTCCTTCTCCCTCTGGCTCTTATCCTTCTTCTTCTTGGGACCGCTATGGTCGTTCTTCTCTCCGGGTGGGAGCTTTGCCTCCTTCGGCTTTTCCTGCCCGAACACATCCTCGCCCTTCTCCTTGAGGATCCTTGAGAACTTGAAGTACTTGAGGCCCCTGACCAATCCCTGACCAAGGGGGATGGTCATGGGGATGTAGAGCAGGATCCAGTACGGTATCCCGCCCCCGGCGGGGTTCATGCAGATAGGTCCGCATATCTCCCCAAGGGCTGCCCCTGTCAGAAGATAGTTCATGTCCCAGGGAACGGTGGCCGTTGGTTGGGGGACGGACCAGATGAAGGTGTAGAGCCACCTGAATATCAGTATGGCAAGAACCATGGAGAGGACGGACGACTTCATCTGCTGCATCATCATGGACGACTGCATCCCCATGATGTCCTGGTTCTCGGACTGGAGCTTCTCGACCTTCGCTTTGTCGCCCGACTTCTGCAAAGCCCTGAGCTGCTTGTTGAAGTCTCCCATGAGCTTCTGCTTCTTTGCCAGGTCCACCCAGTCAATGGTGAAGTGCCGTAGGGCAGTGGAGACTGTGATCGTTATGAGGCCTGCGCACATCATCGTAAGAAGGGGCCATTTCCCCCCGAAACCGATGACAGGGTAGAGCACGACCCCTATCAGCGAGGAGATGTAATCGCCAAGACTGCGGTTGAACATGATGAGGAAGAGGAACATGAAGGCCATGATGTAGATGATACCCGACGGTCCCTGGCACATCTCGAGCGGGTTCTGGACCGCCGGTTTGGGCGCATCTGCCAATCTTGTATCCTCCTTGTTCATGGATCATCATGGAGGGCCGGGACCGAGATTCGAACTCGGGCGAGGGGATCCACAGTCCCCGATGCTACCAGGCTACACCATCCCGGCCATTGGGATTAACGACCCCATACGGTATTCGTATAAATTGTTTTTTCGTAGGGAACCAGAAACAGCGAACAGAGGTTGGATGATATTGATAGAACGGAACTGATCATGTTTTGAACTGACCTTATCACAATATTATTGTAATCATTTTTCCGCATTGTTATTCAATTACTTGAAGCTAAGGTTCATGATGATCCGTTTCCGCGCTGATATGGCTTGAAATATCTTTAAATAATAATAATGTAATTCTAGAAAACCAATATCCAACCTTGGTTAAAAACCTTGGAAATCGGAGGGATCGTCGTTGGCATTGATTGGGAAAGGTTCGTTTTTTTGTTTGACTTTGACAATATTGGTTTTTTTAGGGAATACGACTGGTGTATTATTTGATACATTAGATACCCCTCTTGGGAACGAAAAGGTGCTGTATTTCAAATTCGATGAGGGTTCGGGGTCCAAGATCGACGACCAAACAAACTACAACAACGATGGCACCATTTACAGTGCAACATGGGTGAACGGCCTGTTCGGAAATGGACTAGCCTTCGATGGCACAAATGATTATTTGGATGTCCCGGATTCAGACTCACTCGACCTGGGTTCAGGACTGACCATAGAGTCATGGGTCTATCCAAAGGGATTTCAGGGTGACGGGTCAAAGGGCGGGAATGTCATTCTAAGCAAATGGAACTCCGCACCCACCGGGCAGTATGTCATAAATGCATACACCGGAGGCAATCTCCAATTCAGGATATCGGATGGGACAACCACTGAAAAAATCGAATCGACCGGTTCCCTCTTCACAGACAGGTGGCAATATATTGTGGGCACCTGGGACGGGACAACGATGTACCTTTATGTCGATGGCAAGGAGATATCGAAAAAAACAACATCGATAACGACTCTCTACAGTTCAGATTACACAGACGATCAACTACGAATAGGTCATGTTTCCACCTCCACGCTCAACAATTGGCATTTCAACGGGATCATCGATGAGCTCTCCATCTACAATTATTCTCTTTCAGCGCAAACGATCAAGGATAATTTCTACAGTACCCTCCCCAGGACGATACCGAACTCGACCATCTCCCATTGGGACCTGAACGATGGTGCAGGGAGCAATGCAAATGATCTGACCTCTAATGGAAATGACGGAGCCCTTTCCGAGGCCCAATGGACCAGGGGCATTGAGGGATCAGGATTGATCTTTGATGGTGTCAATGACAATGTTTTCGTTGCTGATTCCAAAAGTCTGGATGTTCGGTTCGGCCTCTCTCTAGAGGCTTGGATCCTTGCAAGGTCGTTCTCAGGTGATGGCAATACGGGTGGAAATGCGATCATCTCGAAATGGGAAACCAGTACGAAGGGCCAATACCATCTTTCTGCATATGGAAATGGGGGCCTGGCATTCAGGATCTCTGAGGGAACCAAATGGGATATCCTTAAAGCGGATGGCGTCCTGACCCCCAAATCCTGGCACCATATAGTTGCGACCTGGAATTACGACCGCATGGATCTTTATGTCGATGGGAAATTGATCGTTGGCAAAACAACGGTTGTCAATGAATTATATCAAACCGAATATGACTCAGGCGATTATCTTAATTTAGGGGTGGATACAAATAGCCTTTCCCAGTCCTGGTATTTTCAGGGGATACTTGACGAGATCATCGTCCGGAACTATGCTTTGAACCAATCAGAAGTGAACGGCGAATATCATCGGTTCATACCATGGACTCTCGATGACCTAAAGATCGGTCATTGGGGATTCGATTCAGCGGCAGGAAATATTGCCGTTGACGACATAGGTAAGAACAACGGGTCCGTCGTAGATGCCCAGTGGGAGAGGGGCCTTGTGGGAAATGCACTTCGGTTCGACGGGATCTATGATATCGTTGAAATCCCCGACTCCAGTGAATTGACCTTTCTTTGGGGATTGACCATAGAGGCGTGGATCAATGCGGACAGTTTCTACGGGAACGGGGTCCAGAGTGGCAATCCTATTTTGACAAAATGGGTGTCCAGCCCTGTCGGTGAATACTTCCTATCCACATTCGAAGGGGGAAATGTCGTTTTTGCGGTATCCAACGGTTTCATAAGGGACAGGATGGTCGTTCCTGCGGCCATGGAACCTGGTAAGTGGCATCATGTCGTGGCCACCTGGGATGGAAAGATCATGTCGGTCTATGTGGATGGAGCCTTAAAAGGCTGGGAGCTCACGAACACCCCTTATTTCTATCAGGAGGAATATTCTGGTGATGACATCAAAATCGGATATCTGACCAGTTCTTGGAGATTTGATGGTGTCATTGATGAGGTTTCATTGTATAACTATCCCCTCAGTCCTTCAGAGATTTCCGATACTTACGAACGGCTCGCACCTCTCACCCTCCCAAAAAATATATCATTGAACATTTACGAAGATAATAATGGTATAAATGATGCTCAACTGAATAATGATGGGTTGACATATCTTGGGGATACCGTAACATTTGGAATAGAGACCGAACCTTTCATAGAATCATCCGGTCTTTCCGAAGTGACCGATCGCTTTTCCGCATTTGTTAGGATTTTGGACCCGAAAGGGGAAATACATATCCCTCTGACCATGAACGATGAAAAGGATGAATGGGTAGCAGAATACACCCCGACCTCGGCTGGCAGCTGGGAGGTTACAGCTAGGGTCTCCGAGATAAGATACGATTTCAATTATGCAGAACCGGCCAATCCAAGACCACTGGTTGTGTTCCTACCAGTCAGGCTTGCTAAGGGATTTGATACCAACATCACTTTTTACGAGGATGATTCATACACTTTGGACCTGACGAATGCTTTCGAGGGTGGTGCTCCATCTGAGGGGGATTTCGAGTTCGATAACGTGGGGAACACGATAAAATGGCCCCTGGGATGGAATGTCTCCGTATCTTCAGAGCATGTCTATGAGATAACCCCTCCTAAGAATTTTTCCGGCGTGCTCACCTACGTTACGGTCAGGGTGAACGATCTCTATATTATGTCGACCGATTTCATATTCGATATATTCGTTATACCGCTCAACGACCCCCCTATCATCCTGGGTTCACCGATTTCGGAATGTGAAGAGGATTTGCTTTACTGGTGTAACTTCACGTTAATTGATCCCGACCTATACGATTTTCACATATGGGACTTGAACTCCGAGGCGTCCTTCCTTTCATTGGACCGAGGCAATCTTTCAGGTATACCAAGTAATAACGATGTTGGTGATCATGAGGTAAGTATCTCATGTTCAGATGGCCAAAATAGAATTGCTTACCTGAACTATACGCTCACTGTACTGAATGTGAACGATGATCCGACCATAACCAATCAAATGGCAGAGGAGATGATGGAGGACCTGGATTTTCAATTCGAGTTTGAGGCCATTGATATAGATCCCACTGAAGATCCCTTGACCTGGAGCATGGAAACGGATTGCTCCTTCCTTTCTTTGGATAGATCAACGGGCTTTTTGTGGGGACGACCAAAAAATGAGGACGTAGGCGCCCACTGGATTATGGTATATGTCTCTGATGAGAAGGGAGGGTCCGATCAAAAAGGATTTTCTTTCAATGTTACGAATGTCAATGATATTCCCTCTGTCCTTGATTTTCCAAAAGAGATATTCATCATAGAGGATTCGGTCGACCACCCTATTCATGTCGATGAATGGTTCTTTGACATAGATGGGGATGAACTTGTCTATACCAGTTCATTTTCCGAAGTGATCGAAATCAATCTTATTGGAACCGGCGTGCTTGGCCTTACCCCAGATAGGAATTGGAATGGTAGGGAGAAGATCACCATCCTAACTTCCGACCTGAAGGAAGAGATTTTCATAGAGATCTATATCACTGTCACACCGGTCAATGATGCTCCAGAAAATGCATCTATAAATATTATAAAACAGAGGTTCCTTAAAGGGGAAATGATAGTCCTGAATGGTTCGGCGAACGATGCAGACCTTGAATATGGAGATATATTGACAATGAATTGGTTCCTCGATAGAGGTTTGATCGGTATACAAGGAGAGACTTTCGAGGTCATACCCGCTATAGGAAAGCATCTGGTCATACTCAACGTTACAGATTCTACAGGTCTTTGGACCACAACATCGATAGAGGTCGAGGTCTATGAAAAGTCCCATCCTTCGAATTTTCTATTGATAGGGATCGTCGTGTTTTTAATAGTTTTATTTTTAGTGATCTTCCTCATTTTCATGATTTACTTTGTGAAAAGAAGACGAAAGGAGAAGGAAGAGCGATCGAAGGAGGGACCCACCGCTATAGGACCCTCAGACTCTAATATGCTGGCTGGTACCTTCGCCAATTCAATGCTTGGTGGGGTAAGTGCCCCTATGCAACTGCCTTCCGTTATGAGAACAAATGAGGTTATGGAAGACCTTCCTGAAAGCACCACAATAATTTCTGGGGCCCTACCGCCCGCTAGTATCAGGGCTGATGAAGCGCTCTATGCAAGACCAGGGGATAAAGGAATGGAAAGGATGGAGATCATTCCTCAGCCGACCCAAGAGGATAATAAGGATAAAAGTGAAGATGGTGGGATCATAACAGGTAAGCTTAATGAACAAAAACCTATGGATGTTTTTCAAGCTGGTCCTTCAATTGCACCCATGATGAACATGGTTTCAGGATGGTCGGGCCCTGTCCCCCCAGAGGTGGAGGATAAAATGGTTCCAACAGAAGAGGTCTTCCATGAGGGGGATAGACAGGTCTGGTCTCCCGATATGGTCGAATCAAGGGTGTCAACAGAAGCTAAAACAGCTGTTGAGCTCTTACATAAACTCAATGAGCTCAAACAAGAAGGAGCGATTACCGAGGAGGAATACGAAGTCTCAAAGAACAGGCTTCTTAGGAAGATCTAATGACGATTCTGAATGTTCATTGATGGACCATGAATTGTCGTTTGATATTTCCTGTATCCCAAGTTTGACAGATAGCTCTCGCTAAAAAGTCCAGAAAAATCATTTGACAGTAAGTCCAAACAGGGGCTAACAAGCCCCAATTTCCTACGCTTCTGCTCCGTTTTTACACAGAATCAAGGTCGAAATCCAATCAAAGTTCGAAAAAACATGTCTTCTCACACCCGGATTTTCTTTCTCGACCGTT
>JBFYMY010000236.1:0-9250 GCA_041304645.1 Thermoplasmatales archaeon | reverse complement strand
TCCAAGGCTATTCGATCATCGTTTTGAGGGCGTTCACATCGAACCGTTCACTTGAACGGTCGTACATAAGAGCCGTTATGGCGGGACCCATGGTATGAATTCAGACACGGCCCGTCAGCCATCCGGTCCTCACATCCGTTCTAGCATCGAAAGCATTGACATATGGTTTGATGTCTAGGAGGGGCGTCCCGTCCAGCATATCGACGTCGGATATCCTGAGGATGTTCCCTTCGATCCCGAGGAGCCTGACCACCGATAGACCTATGGGGTTCGGCCTCCTTGGGGACCTTATCGAGAAAACTCCGTGCTTCTCACGGTCCAGGAAAGGGCTCTGGAGGAGTTCGAACCCCTCCGACCTGTGGAAATGATATAGGAGAATGATGTGGGAGAAGCCGTCAAGGTCCTTCAGTCCCAAGGAGTAGGCGGGGTCGAGCTCCACAGTACCTTCGATACCGTTGGAAAAATTAGGCTGGATAGGAGCTTCCCCCGCTTCCTTGAAAGGTGTTCTTATCGTTCCAATGGGCCTTAGCACTATATCGACCATGGATATCACCGCATGTATGGTCCCATTTATGCGATCCATGAAGGACCGCTCTGACAACTATGATAGTATCGGGAAAAATAAAACTATGTATGGTCTGTTTTGGACCATCATCTATTGCTCAAAGTTGCAATAATTATTTATAGCTTCTCTCATATGAGCAGCACAATGAGATGTAGACACGGTCGTTACAGGAGCTCAAGGATCATCGAGAAGGTACCCGATGTGACCTTCTTCAAACCAGCAGGTGTTCCAATGTGGTCCTTGGAGATCGTCGATATTTCCTACCCCGAGCTTGAATCTCTGAGGCTCGTCGATTATGAGGGGCTGACCCAGGAGGAGGCGGCAGCAAGGATGGGCATATCCAGAAGGTCCCTCTGGAGCGACCTGAACGGTGCGAGGAAGAAGGTGGCCTACGCCCTCTCCAATGGGTGCGCTCTTCAGATAAGCGAAAAAGGTGCGGTGGTAAGTAAAAATGTCCCAAATGAAGAAAAAGGAAGTGAAAATGTTGCCTAGAGGAGACGGAACAGGACCGTGGGGCGAAGGCCCCATGACAGGAAGGCGAATGGGATACTGTGCTGGGAGCAACGGCTCAGGTTACATGAGCAATATCGGTCGGGGTGGGGGCCAAGGGAATAAAAGGGGTTTCTTTGGACCTGGAAGGTTCGGAGGGTTCTTCGGGTTCAGACCGTTTCGGAGAGGGTTCTTCTTTAGGAGAGGGAGGTGGTAAAATGCCCGGTGGAGACGGAACAGGTCCATGGGGCAGAGGTCCTATGGCTGGATGGGGGTTCGGAATCTGCGGCGGTAAATATCCTCCTATGTATGGAGGACCACGGGGAAGAGGTTTCGGAAGTGGGAGAAGATGGTTCTTCGATGATGTTCCTGACAGGTCCCCACCAGGACCTCCTAACGCAAACCCAACCTTCAGAGAACCATCCCGAAATGAAGAGAAGAGCTACCTGGAAGGTCTCGTAAGGGATATGGAGACCGAGCTTGAAGGGATAAAGAAGCGTATTGAAGAACTTAATGTCGATAAGGACGAGTGAACGGTCATAAGGAACGGTCCTTGATAGAGCAAAACGGACATGAGGCAGTGGTAAGAATGGACGAAAGGGATAGAATGAAAGATATGGAGGACCAGCAGGAGAGGATCCGGAAGAATGTTGGCCGGATCAGGAACAAGGTCGTCGTGATGAGCGGTAAGGGCGGGGTCGGAAAGACCACCGTTGCTGTGAACATCGCGAGCGGACTTGCCAAAAAGGGCCATAAGGTAGGCATAATGGACGTCGACATACACGGGCCGAACGTCCCGAAGATGCTGGGTATAGAAGGGAAGAGGCTGGAATACGATGAGGATGGTATGATACCCATAACGGTCACTGAGAACCTGAAAGCCATCTCCATGTCATTCCTCCTTCCCGATCCCGAGTCACCAGTGATCTGGAGGGGGCCTATGAAGATCGGTCTCATAAACCAGTTCCTGGGCGATGTCCAGTGGGGGGACCTTGATTATCTGGTGATCGACCTCCCTCCAGGGACCGGGGATGAGACGTTGAGCATCGCGCAGCTGATAACGGGAGCCCAGGCGTTGATAGTCACAACTCCACAAGAGGTCGCATTGCTGGATTCCAGAAAGGCCCTCAACTTCGCAAGGAAGCTTAACATGCCGATCCTTGGGGTTGTCGAGAACATGAGCGGAATGCTCTGTCCACACTGTGGAAAGCCAATAGAACTCTTCAAGAAAGGGGGTGGGGAGAGGGCGGCCCGCGAGATGGATGCGTTCTTCCTTGGAAGGCTCCCGATAGATCCGAACATGGTCATATGCGGGGATGCCGGGACCCCTATGGTCCTGAAAGAGTGGGATTCGGTGTCTATGGGGCCTCTGTTCGAGATAGTGGACAGGATCGAGAAGAGAATGGGGTGATATGATGGACGGGATGAAAGGTCGGATCGGTAAGGGGCCAGGCGGTTCCTGTATATGCATGGGGTGCGGTCACGGAGAACCTCACCAAAGAGGGGACCCTTGCTCAGGGAGGAAATGCCCCAAATGCGGTTCGCCCATGATAAGGGACGACGCATCGGTTTGAGATCGGACAACATAGAAAAAGACCAAGGAGGGAAGTTCGAATGAAGATAGCAGTGACAGCAAAGGGAAAGGAACTGACGTCAGAAACGGACCCGAGGTTCGGAAGGTGCAGGTTCTTCTTGATAGTGGACCCGAAGACCAAGGAGTTCGAAGCGGTCGAGAACGGCAGTGCCATGGCGATGGGTGGCGCTGGGCCTCAGGCGTCACAGACGATATCGAGGCTTGGGGTCAATGTCCTGATAACCGGAAATGTCGGACCCAACGCCTTTGAGGCGTTGAAGGCATCCGGGATAAGGGTCCTGACCGGAGCAACGGGTACGGTCGAGGAATCGATCGGTAAGTATGAACGCGGTGAACTTGTTGAGATACAGGACCCGTCTGTTGGATCCCACTCGGGAATGAGAGAAGGGACAAGGTGAATCAAATGAAGCTATGCATACCTACAATGGGCCGTAAAGGATTGGAAGAGCTGGTCGGTGAGCATTTCGGACGTGTCCCCACATACACGATAGTGGACACGGAATCCAACGAGATCACCGTCATAGATAACAAGACAATGCATATGGGGGGTACGGGATATGCCCCCGACCTGATATCGAAAGCAGGTGCGGAGGTCATGATCTGCGGTGGACTGGGGCGGAGGGCCATAGGGCTCTTCGAGCAGTCGGGGATCACGGTTTACATGGGTGCCTCCGGAACGGTCAAGGATGCCGTGGACATGTTCAAGAAAGGGCTGCTTGCAAAGGCCACGGACGAGACCGCCTGCGATCAGCATGCGTTCAGAGGGGAAGGGACCGGTGACGGTCACGGACATCACCATCACGATTGAACCGTTGGCTGGGGGCATGGCTTGAAGATAGCTGTAGCCAGTGGAAAGGGCGGTACTGGTAAGACCACCATCGCCGTGAACCTCGCATTGAGCATCAGTGGGTCAGCACTGATAGACTGTGATGTAGAGGGACCGAACTGTCACTTATTCTTCAAGGGACCGATGAAAAAGGTCAAGGATGTGACCATTCCCGCCCCGGATTTCGACCTGGACAAATGCACGTTCTGCGGTAAGTGCTCCGATCTCTGTCAGTACAACGCAATATCGGTCATCGGTAGGAAACTGTTATTCTTCAAGGAGCTGTGCCACGGATGCGGCGGATGCAGGATCATATGCCCGGTCCATGCCATAACCGAGATAGGTCATCACATAGGGACCATCGAAAAGAATGAGGGGCAGCCACCGCTGTTCCACGGTAAGCTGGATATCGGTGAACCTTTCGGGGTTCCCATAATCAGGGAACTGAAGGGCCTGGCCCATTGTGACGGGACCACCATATTCGATTCGTCCCCGGGAACCGCATGTCCCGCTGTGGAAACGATGAGGGATGTGGACCTCTGCATCCTTGTAACGGAACCCACTCCGTTCGGACTTCATGATCTTAAATTGACCGTTGACGTCGTAAGGGATATCGGCGTACCTTTCGGGGTCATAGTTAACAGGGACGGGATAGGTGACGACCGGGTGGAGACGTACTGCAGGGAGGAAAGGATACCGCTTCTGGCAAAGATACACAATGACATCGCCATAGCAAAGGCCTATTCCCGAGGCGTTCCCCTCGTGGAAGCCCTGCCGCAATACAAGGACCTCTTCAGGGAAATATTCGAGAAGGCAAAGGAGCTGGTCTGATGGTCAAGGAGCTGACCGTGATCAGCGGCAAGGGCGGTTGCGGAAAGACGACCATCGCCGCATCCTTATCTGCTCTCGCCAGAGGCCATGTTACCGTGGATGCTGACGTCGATGCGGCAGACATGCACATCCTACTGGACCCTAAGGTCCTGAGGACCGAGGTCTTCCATGGCCTGAATGTTGCCAAGAAGAACGATGGGATCTGCATCAATTGCGGCAAATGCTACGAGAACTGCAGGTATGGGGCCTTCGACCCTGACAACACCCTGCATCCCGAGAAATGCGAGGGCTGTGCGGTCTGTGAGCTTGTTTGCCCGGTCGGTGCGATCGAGATGGTGGAGAGACAATCCGGAGAAGCCTACATATCAGAAACAAGGTTCGGCCCCTTCGTTCATGCAAGGCTCCACGCAGGGGAGGAGGCAACCGGAAAGCTGGTCGCCCTTGTGAGGGCGCGGGCCAGGGAGGTTGCCGAAGAACAAGGGAAGGGACTGATCATCATAGACGGACCGCCTGGGACCGGATGTACCGTAATATCCTCGATAACGGGTGTCGATCTGGTGCTTGTTGTGATCGAACCGACCCTGTCCGGCATTCACGATTCGAAAAGGATCCTCGAGGTCGCCAGGCATTTCAGGATACCCTCGGTCGTGTGCATAAACAAGTACGATATCAACCTGGAGAACACCGAGAGCATTCTGGAGTTCTGCAAGAATGAGGGAATAGTGGTCGTCGGCAAGCTCCCATACGATGATACCGCCACCCTTGCCATGATGGATGGGAAGACCGTGGTGGAGTTCTCGGATGGGGCTCTGGCGAGGGGCATCAAGGATATCTGGGAGAGGATAGGTAAGGTGATGTGATGACGGAAGATGATCTCGATAGCATAGCTGATGATATCCAGAAGAGGATAATGGAGCAGGAGGCGAAGCGGTTCTCTGCCAGGGTCCTGAAGGAGGCTAGGGAACCAAACGACCACGGAAGGATAGAGGCCCCTGACTCCCAGGCATCGATCAAGGGACCTTGCGGGGACACCATGGAATTCTCCTTGACCATCTCTGAGGGACATATCAAAGAGATCCGTTTCATGACAGATGGTTGCGGTTCCTCGGTAGCCTGCGGAAGCATCACGACAAGGATGGTAAAAGGCAAGAGCCTGGAAGAGGCCGTTAGGATATCAGACCGGGACATCCTCAGAGAACTGGGAGGTCTGCCCGAAGAGAACCGGCATTGCGCCAAACTCGCTTCCGACACTCTACAGAAGGCCATATCTGATTATAGGGCAAAAGAGGAGCGATGAAACATTGAAGTGCGCATACTGTGACAGCAAGGATTGCTACAAGGGGAAGGACTGCGTGGAGCTTAAGGAGGAGGCCATGAAGCTCTACACCGGAGATGATCTTCTTTCCATGAAGGTCTCCACCTCGATCGAATCCAGATACTACATGGAAAAGACCCGTATCGAAGAACTCATCCTTTATGCCAAGGGGATGGATCATCATAGGATCGGAATTGCATTCTGTATCGGAATGGAAAAGGAGGCCAGGATAATCCACAAGATACTCGAGAATGATTTCGAGGTCCACTCTGTGTGCTGCAAGGTCTGCGGCATAGACAAGGACGAGTTCGGACTGGAGAGACTTCACAGCAAGGATGGGGTTGAGGCCATGTGCGATCCCATAGGACAGGCCATGGTCCTGAACGATGCATCGACAGAACTGAACGTAATTCTAGGCCTGTGCATGGGCCATGACATTCTCTTCACAAAACACTCTGAAGCACCCGTTACCACCATTGCTGTCAAGGACCGGGTCCTTGCCCACAATCCCCTTGGTGCCATCTATTCCAATTATCATCTGAAAAGAAGGTTCGGAGGAGGTTCTTGAATGAAGCTCACGGTCCTTTACGACAACGAAGCTCTTGAGGGTTTCAAGAAGGGTTGGGGTTTCTCCTGTCTGATCGAACAGGGCGTAAAGAAGATACTGTTCGATACAGGTTGGGACGGAAGGAAACTGCTCTACAACATGAAGAAGGCAGGGGTACGGAAAGAGGACCTCGACATCATCGTGCTCTCCCATGATCACTGGGACCATATAGGGGGCCTTACCCGTGTCCTTCACCCGAAAGCGGAGGTGTACCTTCCAGCATCTTTCTCAAAGCGTCTGAAGAAAGAGATATCCGAAGAAGCCGTTCTTCACGAGGTCAACGGTCCGGTGGAGGTCCTCAAAGGAGTGTACCTTACGGGAGAACTGGGAGAGCGCACCAAGGAACAGGCGCTTGTTGTCGGGACCGATGAGGGGCTTGTCGTCATCACGGGGTGTTCCCATCCGGGCCTCGATGTGATCCTAAGGACCGCTGGACGGTTCGGTAAGGTTAGAATGGCCATTGGAGGGTTCCATGGTTTCGACAAGCTCGAGGAGATAAATGGTCTCTCCCGGATATTTCCCTGTCACTGCACAGAGCGCAAGGAGGAGATGCTCGCACGGTTCCCATCGATCGCCAGAAAATGTGGTGCCGGGATGACGATCGGATCGGACTGATATGTTCGCAATGAAAGAAGGTAGGGATGAGCATAGTACCGACAGATAGGATCGCATACGGTCCGGTACCGTCAAGAAGGCTAGGCCGGAGCCTGGGGATAAACAATATCCCGCCCAAGTTCTGCAGCTATTCCTGTATATACTGCCAGCTCGGAGGGACCAAGGACCTTCAGATAGGGAGGAGAAGGTTCTACGGTCCGGACAGGGTCTTTCAGGATGTTGAGGTACAGGTCGCCTCGGTGGAGGAGATGGGGGACCGGATAGATCATCTCACTTTCGTTCCGGATGGGGAGCCAACACTTGATATCGATCTGGGAAGGGAGATAGAGATGGTGAAGGAGCTTGGGTATCCCGTAGCCATCATAACGAATTCATCCCTCATGGGCGATGTGAACGTAAGGGAGGAGCTATCCGGAGCAGACCTGGTCTCGGTCAAGGTCGATGCCGTGGACGAGAGCATTTGGAGGAAGGTGAACAGACCCCATGGCTCCCTGGTATTCAACGATATCAAGGAGGGTTTGAAGGAGTTCTCCCTCCGGTTCAGGGGTTCATTGATCACGGAGACGATGCTCGTCAAGGGGGTCAACGACATAGATAGTTCCATCGGCGTAACAGCCGAGTTCATACGTGGGCTCGACCCTAAGCTCGCTTATATCACGGTTCCCATAAGACCTCCCTCGGAGAACTGGGTGGAGGTTCCTTCCGATGACACCATCTTGAAGGTCATAAAGGAATACTCATCCAGGAAGCTTCGCGTGGTCCCGCTCACGGAGAAGGAATACGGGGATTTCACATACACGGGGGATATAAAGAGCGACATCCTTGCAATAACATCCGTCCACCCCATGAGGGAGGATAGTGTTAGGGAGATGCTGGCAAGGTCCGATGTTGGATGGGAGCTCATAGAGGACATGGTGGGTTCGGGAAAGCTCCTTATGACAGAGTACAAGGGTGTACGGTTCTACAGGAGGAGGTTCGATAGGATATGATCCCCGCCACAGGATGATATCGGATCAATCATATCTTTTTCTCAGTTCTTCGCTGCAAAGTGTTGGCCTGATCATCCTCTGCCATTCTTCTGTATCCCAGCTCCTCAATTTGTCATGGACGATGAAATATTTCTGAGGGATCGGATGGGTCCCTATCACAACTTCAACACCGAACTTTTTCTCGATGTACTCCTTGAAATAGGAGGTATGGGGGCAAGGTGGATATCCAACGACCAGGCCCGTCGCAAGATGTATCGCTTCAGCACCGTTCCTGATCATCTCTTCGGGAGCATATTCGACGTTCCCTCCCGGACATCCGCCGCAGCTCGTATAGCCCACTATGATCAGTTCCTCGTCCTTTTTGTACCTCTCGAACGCACCCTCCCTGTTCCGCATGGACCTGAAGCATTTTCCTCCGGCGCAACCCTTGTACCGTTCGCAGATGATCATTCCGACCTTCATATTCCCACGCTCTTTCAGCACTGGCCATTTACGCCTTGCATCACCGTTTGATAGGCGTTCGAACGTGACAGGACATTATTAAACTTCGTAAGCCTATCCTGTGAGGGTCGTTGGCGAAAGGAAAAGGACAGACCATCGATGGTCAGGTGAGAGGTCATGGTGAGCGCTGAAGGATATTCCGAAACCGTTATGGAAGAATACTATTCGCCCTACGGCATGGAAAAACTGTTCGGTCCGGACGGATATGCAAAGGTCAGGGGAGCTTGCGGGGATACGATGGAGATCTTCCTCAAGCTCGATGAGGTACAGAGGGTCCATATGGGGTTCCTTTCTGATGGCTGCATAGCAACAGTGGCTTGCGGAAGCATGCTTTCGAAGATGGTTCGTGACAGGACAGTGGAGGAGGTCCTGAATATGACCGAGGAGGACCTGATCTCTGCTCTGGGCGGTCTTCCGGACGACCATAGACACTGCGCCACATTGACATTGGACACGATGTTCAAAGCGCTCCTTGACCTCATGACAAGGAACGAACACATCAGAACGACATAGCACCGGTCATATGTCAGTGTTCATTTCCTGTAGGCCACGTAGATGTCGGCCTCTATCATCACATTGTTCTCGTAGTAATGATGGACGAAATAGAGGTTGCCCTGCTCATCAAGTGTCGGCTCACCGGCGAACTGTGATACGATCATCTCGGGTTCCGACCAGCTCCCATTGACCTTCAGGGACCTGAGGATCGCCGGGGTCCCAAGATAGGTCCTGGTGAACCACATCTCCTTTCCATCGCTCGAGATGTAGGGATAACCGTCCATACCATCGGTGTTGACAGCTTCTATGTTCACGGGGTCGGACCATGAGCTACCGCTCCTTGATGTGACCCAGATGTCATAGTTACCTTTCCCCCCCGCCCGGTCCGAGTGGAAGTAGAGATCATCGCCTCTTATGTGGACC
>JBFYMY010000235.1:0-3922 GCA_041304645.1 Thermoplasmatales archaeon | reverse complement strand
TGTCCGTTAAGGGGTTCGTTGGTGAAAGCCTCACCGAAGGAGGTGATGACGAAGCAATCCCCGCTGCCGCTCGAATATCTGGTCCTCAGGGATATCTCGGCTTCCCCCCCGGAACCGACATGGTCTCCGATATTTCCGGCAGCACCGCTTGTCTTGGAATGCCCTATCGCCTCGAGACCACCTCCACCGCCACCGCTGAACCCGCCCCCGCCCCCGCCTCCACCGCGGGGATAGGACCCTGACTCGACACACCCTGATAGACCGCCTTCGCACGGGACCCCGCCCATACCCCCCTCACATCTGAGGGTGATATCACTGCTCAACACCTCTGAACCGATATCGATGTCCATTGTCGCATCCCCGCCCGACCCGACACGGTCCTTGACATCGCCCCCCATCTGACCGCCGGTAGCCGTGGATGCCCCCCCGGCATACCCTGCACCTCCCATCCCGGCCCTGATATAGCTCGTACCGACCATGGTGGGAAATGTCCCGCAACCGGGCATCCCCGAATCACCGCCCTCCCCACCTTTGACCCATATCGTGGAACCATTCAGGTCCAGGTCCAGGGCTTTTATCCCAAGATATGAGGCCCCGCCCATCCCGACATTACCGGAGACGGAACCGGGAGGGACAGAACCCGATGTGCTGTACATTCCGGCAGTATAGCCCCCGGGAGGCAGCGGGATGTCATAGGCCATGACGAGAGTGCTTGTGAAATATCCGCCGTCCCCCGCTCTTGCCCCTTTTCCCCCTATGACGGTCAACATCGATCCATCTATCTCAAGTTCTGTCGATGTTCCGTTGATGCACAGTATCGCCGAACCCCCCCGGCCGACCTCCCCGCACACATCTCCCCCCATGGTGTAACCGCCAGGGAGCCTCTGACTGCCCAAGACCAACACGTTCTGGCCCCGGGGGGCATCCCCGCCCTTCCCCCCAAGGACGCTGAGGGTGGAACCGGAGATCCTGCATTTCGATGCAAGGGTCAGGCCCAGCGAAAAGGTAGCATTGCCGCCCTTGAACTTGGTACCAGCGACCCTGCCCGTATAATAGCACCCTTCCTGGGCAGGTTCGAACCCCAGACCCCCATGGACATTGACCGTTGTGGTCGACAGCTCGAACCGGTCATTCACCTGGACGATGAACGACGAGTTCTGGCCACCGGTCCTGTAAAGCCCCGGTGCATCGAGCCCTATCACGTCGACCGTCGAATTGCGGATGATCAGCTGTGAGGGGGTACCTGTGATGAACGGGTCGTTGAACTGGTCCCCGGTGACCGATAGGTCGCATGATTCCATGACGAGCTTTGAGCCGTTGCCCAGACTGATGTACGAATACGAACAGGGACCCGTGAGGACCAGGTTCTCACCGTCCATGAGCACCAAACCTCCCCTTGGAGGTGGTGGGGCCCCCTTCACGCACGATGGATAGATGGGACCTGTTCCCCCGGCGCCAACATTATCTGATGGCCAGTGGGCATTGGGTGCGGGTAATGACACCACCAACAGGATGAAGAACGCTACTGCTGCTCCTCGGAGGGACCTCAAACGCACTCACTGTTCCTAGATGTTCCCATTGGATTTATAAACCTTTTCTGACCGTTCCCCTATCAGGGTTAATAATGGGTGGGGACTTCAGGTAACATGAAGAAAGTTTGCCCCATATCAGACCTGAACAGGTTCTTCAAACCCAGGAACGTGGCCGTGATAGGGGCATCCTCCGAGCCGGGAAAGATCGGTTACAAGACCTTCTTCAATCTTGTCAACGGCGGTTTCAAGGGGGGGATGTATCCAATAAATGTCAAGGGCGAGGAGGTCCTGGGCTTCAAGGTCCTAAGGAGCGTCATGGACATCCCGGTCGAGGTGGACCTTGTCCTCATCTGCATCCCAGCTCAGTTCGTGAACGGGGCCCTCATAGAGTGCGGTGAGAAAGGTGTGCCTTTTGCCGTCGTCATCACCTCCGGCTTCAAGGAGATAGGGAACGTGGAGGGGGAGAACGAGATAGTCGCCACCGCGAAGAGGTACGGCATCCGGGTGCTGGGACCCAACGTCTTCGGAATGGTCTATACCCCTGCTGGCCTCAATGCCCAGTTCGGCCCCGAAAAGGTCCTTGCGGGCAATGTCGCCATAATCACCCAATCAGGCTCCCTTGGCATCGCTCTGATGGACAGGGTCTTCCAGGAGGGTTTGGGGGTCTCGGCCCTTACGTCTGTAGGCAACAAATCGGACCTCTCCGACGAGGAGATACTGGACTACCTCTGTACCGATGAGAACACCAAGCTCATACTGATGTACATAGAGGGGCTGAAGGACGGCAGGGTCTTCATGGAGAAGGTGAAGAACGTCTCCAGGTCAAAGCCCATAATAATACTGAAATCTGGCAGGTCCAAGGCCGGGGCGAAGGCGATAGCATCCCACACCGCTTCGCTTGCGGGGCAGGATTCCATATTCGATGCGGCCTTCAGACAATGCGGGGCGATAAGGGCCCCCACGCTGAGAGAGGCCCTTGAATGGACCAGGACCTTGAACGACCTGCCGCTCCCGAAGGAGGACGGGATCCTAATAATCACAAACGGCGGGGGGTTCGGTATCCTTGCCATAGACCGCTGTGGTCTGGAAGGTCTCCCAATATACTACAACCTTGAATGGATATCCAGGAGGCTCGGGCCGCTCCTGCCCGCCTATGCGACGCTCTCGAACCCGGTGGACATCACCGCCCAGACCCCTCCGGAAGGATATATCGAATGCCTCAGAAGGGCCCTGGAGGAGCCTTCGGTCGGCTCTGTCATAGGGATATTCGGGGCGGTCTCAGGGGTGGATGTGGAAGCGCTCACAAAGGACCTCATCGCCACCGTCGGGAGACCCTCCAAACCGCTGGTCCTGTGCTACATAGGCGGCAAGGACGCGGACGGGCAGGTAAGGGCCTTCAACGAGGCGGGGCTGCCGGCGTTCCATTTCCCGGAGGAGGCCGTCTCCTCGATGCAGGTCCTGTACAAGTACAGGGCTTTCCTGCGGGAGGAGCAGGAGAAGGATGAGCTTGTGCTGGCCGGATGGGACCTGAAGAAGGTGAGGAAGCTCGTGACGAAAGGCAGGAAGAACGGCTGGTCCTTCCTTCCGTTGGAGGACAGCATGGAGTTCCTGAAAGCTGGCCCGTACAAGGTCGCTGAATACCGGATCGTCAAGGACCTTGACGGCGCGGTCATGGCAGCCAAGGAGCTCGGGTTCCCGCTCGTCATCAAAGGGTCCTCATCCCAGCTCATACACAAGACCGAAAGGGGAGGCGTTGTGACGGATATCGATGGTATGGACGAGCTCATAGAGGCCTTCCAGAAGGTAAGGGGGATCTCGGACAAGGTCCTTGTGATGGAGCAGGTATCTGGCAGAGAGATCATAGCGAGCGCCATAAGGGACCCGGTGTTCGGCCCCTGCGTCATGTTCGGTCTTGGAGGGATAATGGTCGAGGCCGTCCATGATGTCACCTTCAGGGTCGCTCCCATCACCAAGGGAGAGGCCCTGAGGATGCTCGATGATATCAAGGGAAAGGCGGTCCTGGGGAACTTCCGGGGCAAGGGGGAGGTGGACCGAAAGGAGCTAGCCGTTGCCGTGAAGGCGCTCGGTGACCTGCTGGTGCAGGTCCCTGAGATCACTGATATTGAAGTGAACCCGCTCTTCGTTTCCGAGAAAAGAGCGGTCGCTGTGGACTGCAGGGTGAGGATAGAGCCGGTCAGAAAGGACCAGGTCGTCTGACCCTTTCCGATGTCGGTCCCGCCCTTGCACCACTCCTACCAGAACCTGGTTCGTCCGGGGCCGTTCTCAAGGCATTGTAGGTCCGGACGTTCGTTACCAGGGTCGTCACGAGCGATATAAGCAGGATGCTCCAGCAGAATACGAAGAGGACCGTTATGAACGGCACGTTCTCC
>JBFYMY010000234.1:0-13395 GCA_041304645.1 Thermoplasmatales archaeon | reverse complement strand
TGTAAAAATAATATAGTGATATTCCGTTTATTTTATTTGTGGAATCAATAAAAATAGTGGAATAATCAACAAATCTATATTGATTAAAACCGATAGATGAATTAATAAAATTATTTTTAATTAAGGAAATATTACTTCCAGAAATATTCATACAAATATTCGAACAATTAAAAAAAACGTTATTAATGATTTTTATAAAATTATTATTATTAAATAATATTGCATCAATAGAAAAATTATTAAATATACAATTGATTATTGTAACATTAGTTGCAGTAGTATCTATTGTTATTCCAAATCTACCATTTATTAAGAAAATATTTTTTAATAAAATATTATCTCCCATAATTATTCTAATTTTATAGTCTGTATTACTAAAAAAAGTAATATTTTCAATAACAACATAATCAGACCGTATTTCAAAATAGCCATATTCTCCAGAAATAATTGTATTACTTCCATTTCCAATGATAGTAATTGCTTTTCGAATTTTTACTTCATCTTCGTATGATCCGTTATAAACACGAATGATGTCACCTATCGATGCTGCAGAGACTGCTTCTTTTATTGATGTATAATCTCCTCCTCCACCTTTGTCAACAATTATCGTTCTTGCTCTTGAGTTTGTGAATGGTTCATGGGTTTGACTGGTCGCATCAACAGGTAATCGGTACGGTATTAAGGAAAATAGCAGGAGAGATACCATGGTCATTGAAAGTATTGTCAACATCCGGTTCATGTCTATCCCACGGTGAAAGTAACTCATAGGAGATAATTATTATTTTTGAAGTATGGTCGGTCACATATCATGCTTTTGATAGTGATATTTGAATCGCCTCGAGATGCAAGATCGGTTAGATGTGTCTATTGCTGCATACTGTCCAGATGGTCGCTACCTGTGATGATGCAAATGTAACCCGCAACATTTGGTGTGAACATGCGGATCATGTTTGCATCGGTAATCCCTTCTATGTTCGGACCATGTTCTGGACATCATCTCAACGGGACCTTCCGCCCGACCCTCCCGGAACCTCCCTGAGGCCCCATTGGGGGGGCCTGTCTCCTCTCGGGGGGCGGCATGGGTCCGCTCCTAGGCTCCCTGCTCCTGGGCTCCCTCCCGCCCCTCAGCGCCCGCGGCATCCTCCGGGTGGGGGCTGCCTCCATCCTCTTTATCGCCTGGTCCGAGATGTACATCTGGGAGAGTAGGGAGGCGATGAAAAGCAGACCCCCTCCAGCGAACAGGACTATGCACGCTGTTAGGAGCAGGTCATCGCTCGAGGCGGACATCAGGTAATAGAATATCAGAACTATTGCCACTACCAGAGAGCCAACACCCAGGACGTTGAAGGCCCTGGGTACCCATGCGATACCACCCATCTCCACGACCGAATGTTCCAACGGCGAACCGCAAACAGTACACACATCCTTTCTGCTCCAGACCTCGGACGTGTAGGTCCGGCACCTTGCACAGTGACCAAGCTGAACCATCTTCTCACCTCATCCGACACCATACAAACTATCAAGGAGCCCATGGCCTGTCCTGAACGGAAGGCCCAAAGATAGCCTCTTTGCCCTTACCACGTTGAGGAACATGCAGGATACCGTCACCGGCCCGGTCCCTCCAGGGGTCGGTGTCGCCCTTATTTGGGTCCCTTCAAAGCCTGAGATGTCCACATCGCCCTTCATCCTGCCGTCGGCAGGGTCCACCGACAGCCCCACATCGATCAGGACCGCATCCTCTTTTACCATGCCCCGCTTCACGAGACCCGCGCTGCCGACGGCGGCTATCACTATATCCGAACCTGAAAGGACCTCCTTGAGCCCCGGGGACCTTGAATGGACCAGCGTGACCGTCGCATCCCCCCAGGGAGCCTTCTGAGAGAGGAGGACCGACAGCGGACGGCCGACATTGGCCCCCCTGCCAAGGACCAGAACGCGCTTCCCCGAGACATCTATCCCGTAATGGTCCAGGAGCATCAGCACACCGAGCGCTGTCGGGGGTACGAACCTGGGCCTGCCGAGGAGCAGGAGCCCCTGGTTCTCGGGATGCATACCCTCAACGTCCTTCAAAGGCGGGATGGATGATGATGCCCCTATGGTGTCCGTCCCGGGAGACAGCGGCCTCTCGAACACGATCGCATCGGCATGGGAAGCGGCAGATGATGCATCCGCGGCCCAGTCCCCGCCCGCTCCGATCTCGGGGACCATCACATCGACATCCACCCCCAGGTCGGAACCCTTCCTGGCCTTCGAGCGGGTATAGACCAGGGAGGACGGGTCCTTGTTCGGTAAGATGACCGCAAGATGCGGGGAAGTGATGTCCTTGAGAAGCTCTCTCGCAGCCCGGTCAACGAGGTCGGCCGCAGGCCGTCCCAAGAGGAGCTCCATGGCCCCCAAAACGTAGGGGGACTAAATAAGCTATGCAGTATCACTGAGCCGAACCGACGAGCTTGTGGAGGTATTGATAGAGGACGTTCACTATGTTCTTCTTCTGGTCATCCTCCAGCCTCTTGAACTCTTCTAGTACAAGGAAGTTTATCTCTCCAAGGACCTTGACCGAGAACAGTTCGTCCTTGTGCGGGTTCACATTGGATTGGGTCTGGGAGTGCTGCTCGGAAGCCATTATCCTGTAGTCGTGGGTGGCCTCCTTGAGGAGTATGATGTCCATCTTCCTGAAACCTATGTGTTCGAAGGCATCCTTCTTGATCCTTATGAACGGGTAGAGGAACTCTCCAGTATCCTCGAAACGGATAGGGTTGCCTTCCACCAGCATTATCTTTCCCAGCACCTCAAGGCAGTCAATGACCATCTCATCGAAGGTATTGTACTTGCCCGCGAGCTTTATATGTGCGAGGCTGGCAGATGAGGGCGGCTGGTTCGTATTGACCTGCTGCTGGACCGCTCCCGGCTGGGGGACATCGACCATCGATTGACCCTTGCATGAGGGGCAGACAAGGACGTTCCTTCCGGGGTTCACATAGGAGGTGAATACGTTCCGGCAGTAGGGGCAGGTGAACTGGGCGAATACCTGCTTCTGCGCGGGGGGGGCGGCCATACCGGCACCGCCCCTTGAAGGGGGCTCCATTGGCTCCGGCATCTGGGCCTGACCCTGGTACGAGAACAGATAGTACTTGTAGGGGTTGAACGGGTTCGCCATGGGATTGGGATCATTGACCTCGACAACCAGTACGCAACCGCTCTGTACGGCATAGTCCTTGGCGGCATCCCTCAGCTGGTCGGCCGAGAGGGCCTGCCTGTACTCTATAGGGGTCCCCCATAGAACGAACCCCTGAGACGAAAGGTTCTGAACGTACTGGTTCATCTCCGTTCTCAGGGCCGTCCTGAACTTCATGCTCGATGCTGCTGAACGTTTGAAGAATGATGGTGTCATTATCGCTCTACCCCCAAATCGCTTGTTCCAGGTGATATCGGCTCCGTCCCTAAGTCCCCCCTTTGGTATTTTAAGCTTTTTTACCGAGCGCTGACTTTACTATCCTTTCCCTCATCGCGGTCTTCGATACCGCCCTTGCCGCAAGGTTATAGGCGCTCTGGGGCCTCTCCGCATAGGTGTATAGGAGGAGCTTTGAGACCTTTGGCGTGCCTATGACCTGCACCTGTGCCGCCCACTTCCTCCCCTTGGTATCCTTTGCAACGAGCTGGCATATGCCCCTGAACTGCTTCTCGCTCAGGAGCTCGTTGGTCTGCTTGAACCCCATCTCCAGGAACCTCTGCTTGAGATCGTCGTACAGCGCCTTTGGGGGGATATCGACCTCCGCGGTCTCCATGGGCCATCTGTAGAGGTCAGCGGTGAGGAACTGATAGGTGGTCTCATCGACATCCATTCCCACGAACTTGGGCGTTGCGACCTTGAGGGGTTCCGTTTGTATGCGCAGCTTCTCGTCAACCTTGTACTTGAAATCGAAGAATGAGAGCTCGAAGGCGAACTGGTCCTTGCCGAGGCTGTAGGACGGGAAGAACGGGACGCTGACCCGGAGCTTATCGGACGGGTCCAGGAGCTTCTTCTCCGAAACTGGCTCCCCGAACTTGCCCAGAGGGGACGAGCCCTTGAAATCTATCCTTATCTTCCCCATGGGGTAGTCGGTCGTGTTCTCTATGGCCACCAGGTATTCCATGCCGGATATCTGCTTCCCGACCGTCCCCTCGGGCCTGAACACGAAATGATGGTCTAGGAGGAGCGATTCATTGTCCAGCTCCTTCATCACGGCCTGTTCCTCGGGCTCCTCGTCGTAGACCGGCCTTGACCTCTTTGCCCTCTTCTCCACGGGCCTTTCCTTCTTGAAAAGCCTTGAGAACAATCCTCCTGCCATCTTGTGTCCTCCTTGTTCAGATGAGCCCCGCCTCGGTGAGCTCCCTCACTATCTCTCCCATCGCCTTGTCTATATCGGACGTTTCCCTGGCACCTGTGCAGACAACCTTTCCGGAGCCGAACAGAAGCGCCACTACCTTGGGCTTCTGGACCCTGTAAACGAGGCCGGGGAACTGCTCAGGCTCGTACTCCACCCTCTCCAGGCCAAGCGTTATGGCTATGGAGTTGAGGTTGAGCTCGCGCTTGAGGTCCGTGGTCGCGACGATGTTCTGTATCTTCACATCCGGGTCGGAGGTCACCTTGACCCCGGTCTCGGCTATCTTACTCAGCACCATCCTGACGACCTTGTTCGCCATCTCCACGGACTTGGTCCCGGTGCATACCATCTTACCGCTCGAGAAGAGGAGTATGGCGGACTTGGGGTCCTTCATCCTGTAGATGAGCCCGGGGAACCTTTCCGGAGAGTACTCGGCGCCCTCCAGCTCAAGGGCGATCTTCTGCAGGTCCAGCACCGTGCCGGCAGAGGCCGACGCCACGACGTTCTCTACATTTATGTCCAAAGGCATACCCCGCAAACGGCCTTTTTATTTAAAAGGCGGTACCGCCCCATGTAAGCCCAGGGTATATAAGTATTTTATTTAAAGGACCACTCCGACAATGGCCTACGTCCCGTCCGAGAACCTTCGCTCCCAGACAGGGAGCTCGCTATCGTCCATCGTTGCCGTCGGAAAGAACGATGCGATGGGCTCACCCTTGTCATGGAGGAGCTCGGCCTCCTTGACCCTATCGATTGGCAGGATATGGACCATGCCCTTGGCATCCATGGTCCTGATGAGCCCTATGAGCTCCCGATGGTCCCTCAACGGGTGGATGTCAAGGGAAGGGTCCTTCAGGGCTTCCTTCCAGAGAGGAGCGTCCCCCTCGTACGATGCCGCATAGACGCTGCATCCCCTTCGTTTCATCATGGCTATGGAGACCTTGGCCCTGAGAAGGGAGGGGCCGGAGATGGGGGCCTCATGGGGCAGGAAGAGGACGATGCGGCCCTGGGAAGCCTTGGGCAGCCCCCCCATCCCCATTACCCTGTCGGTGAAGAGGTAGGCGTTGTTCCCACGGACCTCTACCTCGAAGAGGATATCGGGCGCATTCAATCGTACCTTGACAGAACCCTCTGGGAGATGGGAGGAGACCGCACCCCCCCCGTGGACTGCGACGTCCTGGCTGGAATACCCCTCCTTGCCTACCCTCCGTACCTTGAGCCCGTAGGTCATGCCCTCCTTGAGCCTTGTGCGCCCGTAGTCCGATAGGGCCTTCATCAGGGGCTCCCAGTCGGAGGGGGCCTTGACCACTTCGCTGAAGCTGAAGATGCCGGGAATGGCCTTAAGGACCCTGGACGCGCCCGCCCCATCATCCGCCTCGAGGTATATCCTTCCCCGCTCCTCATCCAGCGTATGTTCGATCCCGGCGGACATGAGGGTCGTTTGGATGTCCTTTATCATCTTTCGGAGGAAGAGCCTCTTGACCCTCTCGCTCTTCAGACCGAGCTCTCCGTAGCGGACAAGGAACATGACCATGGGGACCCGAGAGGGGGGGGCCTTAAAACGGTTTTGGTGACCGGGCGAACACGGTCGGGCCTCTTTAGGACCAAACACCGGCTATGACCGTACCGCATTTGGAGCATTTCCCGTCCTTCAGGCCCTTAACGACAGAGTAGAACCCATCCCTGCTCACGACAACGGCATAGCATTTCGGGCATCTGGTGGAACCGCCCTCCTTGTCATGGATGTTCCCCAGATAGACATAGCGTATACCCTTCTCCCTTGCCAGGTCCCTTGCCCTCTCCATGGTCCCGGGAGGTGTGGCCGGGACATGGAGCAGTTTGTGGTCGGGGTGGAACCTGGTGAAATGCACCGGAACGTCCGGACCAAGGGATGCCATGACCCAGTTGCAGAGACCCGAAAGCTGGGCCTCGTCATCGTTGTACCCGGGTATGATGAGATATGCGAGCTCCACGTGGACCCCTTTCTTCACTGCCGCCTCCACGTTCCTGATGACCGGTGCGAGCGTCCCGCCGGTGACCTTCCTGTAGAAATCCTCCGTGAAGCCCTTCACGTCTATGTTCGCCGCATCGGTATGCTCCATGAGCTCGTCCCAGGGGCCCGCCTCCAGGTAGCCGTTGGTCACCAGAACGACCTTCCCCCCACTCCCCCTGATGCCGGGGGCCGCATCCATGATGAACTCGAAATTGATGGTCGGTTCATTGTAGGTGAACGCCACCCCCATGCTCCCCCTCTCCGCAGCGCCCTTCACCATCGCTTCGACAGGGACATGGTAGGCCTCGTTCCCGTCAGGCCCGTCCGTTGAAAGGCTCCAGTTCTGGCACTGGAGGCACCTGAGATTGCAGCCGACGGAACCGACCGAAAGTATGGACCGGCCGGGCATGAAGTGGTTCAAAGGCTTCTTCTCTATGGGGTCCAGGTGCACTGCCGGGTAGAGGCCGTAGCCTGCAGCGATTAGCTTCCCGGAGACGTTCTTCCTTACCCCGCAGAGGCCGGCCTTGCCTTTGCGTATCAGGCAGTGATGCGGGCACAGAGCGCATCTGATGGCATCACCCTCCGCCCCCCAGTGCCTTGCCTCCATCATGCGAACCCCTCGAAGGCCGAAGCTAGGGGCCCCACCCCCAGGAGTTCCATCATCTCCAGAGCGTTCATGGGGGCATTGCCCCTTGGGTGGTTGTTGAACATGACCCTTGTACCCTTGTCCCCTATGGAATCGATGACCCTTATCCTGGGTGCCCTCTGCCCCAGCTCCTCCGGGGAATACCTGTAATCGTACCTCTCGGTCGGGTCCCTCTCCCCCCCCTTGAACCAATCCGCCCTGTTCCTGCCGTGGAACCTGAAGTAATTGTGCCTGGAGGTCGCTTCTTCCAGCCAAGGGAACGATGGGCCGTCGACGACGGCCAGGGCCACCCCCCTGCTCTGTAGCAGGTCGCGGGCCTCCCCTATGAGCCGGTTCTCCTCGTCCAGCCAGGAGCTGTGACGGAGCTCGAGCACCTGGTCCCCTGGCAGTGCCGACAGAGCGTCCAGGACCTCACCCAGCCTCTTTATCCCCATCGAATACTTGGGCAGGGGCACGACCGGTTCGGATTTCATCTTGTACTTGATGTCCCCCCTGAGCGTGAAGTAGGGCGAGGCTTGGAAAAGGACCGCTCCCAGCACACCTGCGTCGGAGAGGGGGCCCAGAACGGTGCGCTCGAAATCCGAAAGCTCCCTCCTTAAGCCCTCCGGCCCTTCATCCATGGCCGCCTCGTGGGAGGCCTTCCCGGGCACCTTCACGCATATCTCCCTTCCGGGCCATCTTGCGGCCTCGGCCCCCCACTTCTTAACGGTCCCGGCCTTGGGGATGTTGTAGAATGTTGTGTTGACCTCGACGGTCGACAGTCTGGAGAAATAGATGGAAAGCAGGTCCTGGTCCCTTGACCCGGCCGGATAGAATGGGCCCACCCAATCCTTGTAGGACCATCCACTGCTGCCGACCTTTATCTTTCCCATTCGCTCCTCTCACGGACCTCAATCCAGTTTGCCCTTCTTGCCGCATTCGGGGCAGGTGATCTTAAGCGGCCTCTTCTCTGAAGTGATGGGGATGTTGGCCTTGCAGGCGGGGCAGGGGATGTAACCCAGCACCTTCTGCTCGGAGAGGTGCTTGCTGAGGTCGAACTCCTCGGTCGAGAGGTCCATGACCTTGGCATCGCCGTCATGGAAGACAGGCTCGGACCCCTTGATCTCGACGGTATCTGTCTCACCGAACTTCAGGACCTCGCCCGACGGCCTGTACACAGGACCCTGTATGCCCTCGACCTCCCTCTCGTCCAGGACAATGGGGAAGAACCTGTACTGGAAATCCGGGAAATACTCCTTGAACTTCTTCTCCTCGACCATCGGACCGCCTTCTGTCAATGGGCCTTCCCGAAGGATGCCTGACCGGATATGGACTCCATGTATTAATAAAAATTGCATCCTGAACATATCCCTTCGACACCTTTTTTTCCTGGCAACGACATGGAGATGCATGGGCAATTGGCTGAAAAGGAATTCAAAGCTCGCAGCCAGCATGGCCTTCGGTCTCGGTTCCTTCATGCTCATGGGCGACATGGCACTGGCAGTGCTGAGGAACGGTGACAAAGGGGGCACCATATTCAATATGGGCTTCCCTTCCATAATAGGGCTCCTTGGGTTCTGTCTCTGGGGGGTCGCCGTGGTAATGCTCGTTGCCCAAAGGATAGGCAGAGGTGAGACGCGCTCGGCCCGCTCCCGGTCCGTTTTCCTGAGGGGCAAGGACGGGTTCACTTGCCGGTCCTGCAAGAGGTACAACAATGTCGTCACCGGGGAATACATGAAGCATCACAGATGCGCGTGCGGGGCGGAGTACGACCTCTTCCAGGACGGCCCATGGGACGAGGACGGACCTATGAGGAGAACCTCAGGTGCTTCAGCAGGGACGAAGCGGAGAGGGACCGACCGAGCTCGGCGTGCGATGCCTCCCCCGCCCTCCCGTTGACGTAAGCGGAGATGCAGGCCGAATCGAAACCGGACGCGCCGCACGCCATGAGCCCGGAGCAGAGGCCTGCAAGGACATCGCCCGTACCACCGACGCTCATCTCCGGGACCCCCGTCATGTTGGTCCTCCTTATGACCTTCTTTCCGTCCAAGGGGACCGATATGTGGTCCATGAGCGAGTGGACACCGGGCGATACTATGAGATCGGCGGGGCCTTTGGCCAGTATCACGGCCCTGGCGGCCATGGAAAGCCTCCCGACCAGCTCCTGGGCCTCCTTGGTCCATTCTGGTCCGAAGGGTCCTGCTACGACCGGTGCTTCGATGCAGCCCTTGTCGGACGCGGGAAGGTAATGGTCCACAAGCCCCCTGAGCTCGCCCCTGTGGGGGGTCAGGACCACGTCCGATGACCCCGGAAAGGGCCTGCCACCGAGATGCTTTCCCGCAGCCGTCAGGCCGTCGGCATCTAAAACCAGCGGGATGTTCCTATAGGAAACGTGATCGGCAAGGTCCGCTAGCAGATCGAGCGTTCCGGCATCGTTCCCTGAACCAGGCCCAACAAGGACGCAGTGCGACCTGTCCGCAAGTGCCTTGAGGTCGGGGAGCACCTCGGGGCCCAGCTTGAAGGGGTCATGGGTCGGAAGCCTTTCCACTATGAGGTCCGGCGACATGGATGCGATGATGTAATGGACCCCGGACGGAACGGCCACGCGGACCAGGTCGCATCCGGTCCTTACCGCAGCCATGGCAGCGAGGGCTGGCGCTCCCGTGTAGGGACCCCCGCCCACTATGAGAAGCCTGCCGGTCTCCCCCTTTTTCGAACGGGGGCCTTTGACAGGCAGCCGGAGGAGGTCGCCCGGGCCAACTATGAGGGCCGCTCCGGCGGGGATGCCTATGTCCCTGACCATGACCCTCCCGCAGCAGGGGTGATGTCCGCCATCCTTGACCATCCCCGCCTTCAGGTCATGGAAGGTCACGGTGATATCGGCCTTGAAGCAGATACTGCTCCCCAGCCCCGTCGGGATGTCAACTGCTACCTTCAGGCCCCCGGCCCTGTTCATCATTTCAACGGCCGCTGCAATATCCCCTTTCGGCTCGCCTTTCGCTCCAGAGCCAAGGATGGCATCCACGACAGCGGTCTTTCCCTTGATGTGATGTGCAATGCCCCCTATCCCATTGGGACCTGCCGATGAGAAGAATGGTACGGCCGGGTCAAGCTCTGACAGGGCCTTTGCTGAAAGTCCGGTCCTGGGCCTCTTCGGGTCGCCCAGGTAAATGACGGTCACATCGAAACTTCCGCTCCTATGGAGCGAACCAGCGGCGACCAGGCCGTCCCCACCGTTGTTCCCGGGACCGCAGACGATGACGACCTGGCCGCTCTTGAGCTCTTTAACTATCTCTTCGAAGACCGAAATGCCCGCTCGCGACATCAGTTCCCAGGGCTCGGTCCCGAGCCTGGCGGAGTTCAGGTCGAGGACCGGTACGTCCACCGGGGATATCATGCCATCACTCCAGGAGCTCTGCCTCGACCACCTCGGCCACTTCCGCGGGAGGCTCCCCGCCTAGAATATCGTTCATGACCGAATCGGCTATCTGCTCCTCGTCCCCGAGCGGCACAGCGGTGGTCTGGACAGTGGAAGGGGGTTCGACAACATCGACGGCTTCGAACGTCTGGGCCTCCTCTACCTTCTCAGGTTGAGGGACCTTCCTGACCATCGGTTCCTCCTTGACCGCCTGGACGGTCACCTGCGGTGCAGGCTCCTTGGCCTCCTTGACAGGCTTCTTGCCAGACCTCTTCCTTGCCATCAGGAACACGAATATGGCGGCCCCCAGGACCGCGAGGACCACCACCGCTATTATGATGACCGTGACCCAGGGTATAGGGTCCTTCTCTTTGTCTGGCTGGGCGGAAACGGTGACCAGCACGCTCTCCTTCTTTCCCTGGAACGTGTACTCCACCGTGACCGTGTGGACATTGGCTTTATCGATGGACCCGACCCCTATTTCCAGCCGGAATATGAGCTCCTGCCCCGAGACGATGTCTGACGATGCAGGGTCCAGAGCGACTGTGAGCTTCTCATCGGAGGTCGCTGTGAGCTCCACCTTCCCGTCCGTGTTCCCCCTGTCCCTGACGGTGAGGTTCACCGTGACGCTCGATCCTTCCTTGACGTCAACGACCTCCATCTCCGGAACGAGCTCCACCTTGTGGACGGCCGGGACGATGACGTTCAGGGAAAGCGACCCTTCCCCCCTTGCCCCGGCATCTGCTGTAAGGGTGAATGTGTAGGGGGCCCCATCTTTGTGAAGAGCTCCTTTGGGGGGCGCTATGCTTGCGTTCAAGGTGGCCCCGGAGCCCGGGGCAAGCTCTATGCTTTTGAAGTCCAGCGTGGCGGTCCACCCCTCTCGCGGGGAGATATCCGCATCTATGTTGATGGTTTCCAGCGTGGGGTTGTAGAGCTCGGACGCGAAGAATAGCTTGTTGAACTCCACTGGGAACGTTGTCCCTTTCCTTACGGCGGTCCTTGTGCTTTCCCCAAGGAGCTTTACGATGTCCCTAGCGGGGTCCACCACGGTCACGGCGAGATACAGGTACCTCTTATCCGTCTCTCCCTGGGCCCTGACATAGGCCGTGAACTCGTTCCGGCCGGAGATCTGGGCCGACGGAGTGACGGAGAGCCTTACTACCGCCTCCAGCTGCGGTCCTATGTCGAACGTGTAAAGGCTGCTGCCCTGCGAGCTGCCGTTCGAACCGGAATATGAGACCGTCCAGGAGGACGGCATGTCCTCCGGTGAGAGCTCGAAGGACCTGGTCTCGTCAAGGAGGTTCACGACCTTGATATCGTAATCCACCTGCTGCCCCGCGAACGTATCCATGGACGGGCTCGTTATGAGCTCTGCCCCGAAGGTGGAGATGCCGGTGACGGTGACCTTGCCGACCTCGGTATATGTCCTGTCGGCGTTCCGGGACGACGCGCCCATGGTGATGTTCGACTGGGACCTGAGGGCCGCCCTTATAGGGATGACGACCCTGAAATCGATGACCGTTTCCTCGCCTCCCTGGAGCTCCAGTGGGTCCGGTGATGTGACGGTCCACCCTTTGTCGGAAGCACCTGTGAACGATACCCTGTCCACGCTGGAGCCGCCGTTTAAAACCCTCATCTTGAAGGTGACGGTATCTCCCGACCCTGCCTCCATTTGGGAGCTCTCGAGCGAGATGAAGAGACCGCTCCTGACCTCGAGCTTCCCGGTATATGAGACGGACTGGCCTGTGTGGGAGTTGCCGGTCACAACGACATCGTAGATGCCCATGGGAGTGCCTTCGGGGAAGACGATGGTATCGTTGAAGTATGTGATCGCCTCCCCGCCCGAGGGTTCCGGTTCCTCCGTATATGTCGAATGGAGGACGTTCCCCTCCGAGGACCTTATGACAAGGGTGATATTGGCCACATCATAGGCCCCGAAGGCGTCCTTGACAGAGCATATGAAATCCACCGTCCTGACCTCGACGGGCCCGTTGGGGACTATCGCTTCGAGCTCGAACCCGCCAGGACCCTTCATGACCAGCGATACGCCGTCATCGGGGATCGCATCTGCAAGGAAGGAGATGTGAGAGCTGCCGGAGGCCCCCAGATGGTTATAGAAGAAGGCCGGTATGATCCCGGTGCCCGTCAAGGTGAGCCTAAGCTCAAGGACAGACCCCTTCTCAAGCGTATGACCGTCGCTCGATATCATGGGGACCTTGAGGTCATCGTTGACCATCTCGGCCTGTTCGAACTCGGTCGAGGCTATCTGGACCGGTGTGGACCCTGCCCTGCCCGCATTTATCTGCACCCTGAGCTTCAATCCCGATGCGGTCGGTAGTACCGATGAATCCTGCAGATGGACCATTACGTACCTGACACCGCCGTCCAGCGGAGCGCTGATGAGGAGATCGTCCGTCAGCGGGTAGCTTAGGTTGTAAGATATGGACTGCCCCGGCGTCATGGACCCTGGAACGGCGTCGCCGCTGAAGGTCGGCGGCAGGGTCATCAGCCTGAACGGGCCCCTGTACATGAAAAGGTCCACAGGGTGCTCCGCCGGATCGGCGCCGCTGACCTGGGACCAGATCATCACCGTTGGCGCCATGAGGACCATTGCGAGCAAGAACATGCCTGATGTCTTCCATCTGTTCAAGACCTATCGCCCCTACAGAACACCTGTTGTCCGTATAGAGTAAAGTGAAGGTATTAATTATAATTAAAGCTCGGTAGAAACAAAAAAGGACCCGCACGTGCCTTTTCAAAAGGAATAAGTACGACCTTAAAAATACGCTCGTCAAGTCCTTTGACCTTTTTTTTACCTGGAACGGGCTGATAACGATGAAAAGGATAACGGAACATCCCATACTGACACCGCCTGTGAGACAGGAGGTGGATTTCACCTTCAATGGGAAGGGGCTGAAGGGATATGCGGGAGAGATGATATCCTCGGCACTTGTCGCGAACGATGTCCATGTGTTCGGCCACCATTACAAGGACG